>JANMTB010000022.1:0-15372 GCA_031390045.1 Polaromonas sp. | reverse complement strand
ACAATGTTCAGGTCTTTGCCTTGGTATCTGCCCGGCAAAATCGTCCCGCCGTAGACGTAAATCGCTGGCACATTGGCACGCAGCATGCCCATCAACCCGCCCGGCATGTTTTTGTCGCAGCCACCCACTACCAGCACACCGGCCAAACCATTGGCGAGATGCTGAATTCACTCGATTTGCCCGATGTGCCACGGGCTGACCAAGACGTCATTCGCCCTATCGACAAGCCAATGTACGCCCAAGGCCATTTGGCTATTTTGAAGGGCAATTTGTCACCTGAAGGCGCAGTTGCCAAGATCACCGGCTTGAAAAACCCGGTCATCACCGGCCCCGCCCGCGTGTTTGATGACGAACAATCTGCCCTCGCCGCTATTTTGGCGAACAAAATTGTGCCGGGCGACGTGATGGTGCTGCGCTATTTAGGCCCCAAAGGTGGTCCAGGTATGCCAGAAATGTTGGCACCGACCGGAGCGCTGATTGGGCAAGGTTTGGGTGAATCGGTTGGTTTGATCACCGACGGCCGCTTCTCAGGCGGTACTTGGGGCATGGTCGTTGGCCATGTTGCGCCCGAGGCTGCTGCGGGCGGCACGATTGCGTTTATCCACGAAGGAGACTTGGTGACTATCGACGCGAAGCAGTTGCTCTTGCAATTGAACGTCAGCGACGAAGAAATCGCCAAACGCCGCGCCGCGTGGACAGCGCCTAAGCCGCGTTATTTACGTGGTGTGCAAGCTAAGTTTGCGTTCAACGCATCAAGCGCTAGCAAAGGTGCTGTTTTAGACAATTACTAAAAAGTTGAACTTGGAACTATCAAGCTATCAAAAAATCTCTTATTTGAAAGTTTGATAACCCCAATAAATCCGCGTTGCAATGGTGATGCAGCACAGCGCGGCAAAGCCATACGCCAACTCGGCAAAATATGCAGGCCAAACGCACATGGCGACGAAAACAGCAATAGTTTCTGTCGCTTCCGTCAAACCACCTAAAAAGTAAAACGACTTGTCGGGTAGATTGCTGCTGTGCAGTCCGCGCTTTTCCGCGAACGTAGCAAAGGCCAGAAACGTACTGCCTGTGCCAAGAAATGCCGCCAATAGACTGGCTGCGGGCAAGGCATTACTTGTAGGGTTTGCAAAGGCAAATGCTAATGGAATAGCCGCGTAAAACAAAAAGTCTAAACTGATGTCTAAAAATCCACCTTGATCTGTTGTTTGCGTCAATCGGGCTACGGTGCCGTCTATGCCGTCAAAAATGCGCGATAGCAATATCAAAACTACACCAAGAATATAAGCCTGATTTGCTATCGAAAACGCAGCAACTAAGCCAATAAAAAAGCTAGATACACTCACGGTATTGGCACTCAATCCAGCTTTTATCGCAAGCTTAGCAGTCGCTACAAAAGCTGGTTTTAATATGGATTGAACGGCTTTATCAAACATATTTGCAGATTATTAAACTTGAATTTCTTCTACAACAGATGGCAGTTCAACAACTAAATTCGCATCTGCCACATCGGCATGATCATGCGTTACCATCAGCACCGGAATGTTACGCGCACGCACGTGGCTGAAAACAAATTCTTTGAAACGCTCGCGAAGTACGGCATCAAGTTTTGAAAACGGTTCGTCCAGTAACAAAGCTTTCGGCTTGGCCAACAAAGCTCGCATCAATGCGACTCTAGCTCGTTGGCCGCCAGACAAAGTGGCTGGATCGCGATCGCCAAAACCACCTAAATCAGCTTCTATCAACGCTTGGTTAACCGTTTCGTGACGCGATTTTTTATCTTCTCCAGTGTCACTTGTTGGTACGGCAAACAACAAATTTTCAAACACCGTCATATGCGCGAACAGCAAATCGTCTTGAAATAGCAATCCGACGTTGCGATGCGAAGTTGGCAAATCATCAAGACGTCTTCCATTTAAACTGACTGAGCCTTTGAAGCGCAATGATTCGCTCAAAGTGCCCGCCACTGCCGCCAAAATACTCGATTTACCAGAACCACTGGCACCCATCAGCGTCGCAATTTGGCCGTTTTCTACAGACAAGTTCAAACCTTGGACCAAGATGCGGTTGTCAATACGAATACTGTCGATGTTGATAGCTAAAGTCATATTGCTTTTATCGTACCTTTAATTTAGACTGATTTAAATGCCCTGGTTTTACCCAACCATGCGGCAACCGCAAAGCATAGCAGCGGTAAAACAAACTGTAGCCATGCATACGCCGCTGTGAGCGAGCGCTGTCCACCCGAAGCTAGCGTGACTGCCTCGGTCGTCACCGTTTGGAATCGCCCAGCCCCAATGAACAAAGTTGGTAAATACTGCGCAACGCTAACCGCAAAACCTACGGCAAATGCAGAAGCCAAACTGGTTCGCAGTAGCGGCCATTTCACCTGCAACAAAAACGCCAAACGTGATCGCCCTAAACTGGCGCTGACTTGTCCATAGCGTGCATCAAACCCCAAATACGCCGGAGCTAACGCAATGAAGACATAAGGCAACACAGCCAAAGCATGCGCCAACAAAAGCCCTAACCACTGGCCATCCACACCCAAAGTCAAAATCATTTGATGCAGCCCCACGACCCACAACACAGACGGAATCAGCAGCGGCACATACAACAATTTACGCAAAGCTGCATCCCAGGCTGTTGGGGCGAGCTCCAGCCACGCCACGCACCACAGCAATACCAAGCCAGCGCTGAGTAAAGCGAGGCTCAGCGTCGTCCACACAGCGGTGCTGCTCTGCCACACGCTGGTCCACGCAGCAAAAGTATAGGATTGTGGCAAAACCAAAGGAAAGCGCCAGACACCCGACACGCTGCTGATGGCTAAGATGAGCATGATGACAACGTAGACTGACGACAAAACGATCACCACATTAAAACGGTTTGCTGCCCATCCTGTAGCTGCCCGAAACGGTTTTTGATGTCCACGCACACCCGACGTTAACTTGTTTGAATGACGATTGATGCGAACGTAAATAACAGCCATCGCGGTACAAATCAACAAACACAAAGCAAGTAAGGCAGCCGCTGCAGCGCCCACATCACTCGTCGCGCTATCCGTGTCTTGCAACCACTGCCAAGCCTGCACAGAAAGCGTTGGTGGTGACGCGGGGCCGATAATAATCGCCATGTCAACGACGGTTAATCCATATGCCAGCACTGCCAAGAGAGGCCAGCGCAATCGCACCGCCAGCTGCGGCCAGATGACGCGCCAAAAAGCGTTTGAACGGCTGTAACCCAGCGTTTGTGCCAAGGCATGCTCGCGGTGCCAGCGGGTTTGCACATCGTCGCGTGAGAGCTGCGTGGCTGCATTCCAGAGTAGAAAAGGTGTTTCCTTAGCGACCAACGCGATGATAAGTCCGATACCAAACGGGTCTTGCGTGGTTTGCCAAGCCGGTGGCCACTCGAACCCTGTAAGCCAAGGCGATAGCAGTCGCAATAACCAACCACTCGGTGACAACAAAAACACCAAACCGATGGCGAATGCTGCGTGCGGCACAGCCAGCATCAACGGCAAGCGCTTCACCCAAGCTTGCAGCTTCAAACCAGTGAAGCTTTTAGAAATAATCCAAGCTGATAAGCCGTATGCCAAAAGCGTGGAAATCAGCCCCGTCCACAACGACAAGAGCAAACTTTTAACCAAAGAAGGATGGCTTAGCAGGCTGCGCCAAGCTTCGACACTGAAGCTTGCCAGCACCGCGCCACTGAGCACCCACAGCAGCGGCATCAGCACAACGGCTGCGAGTAAACCAGACGCCAGTTTGCCCAAATTGTTTAAGCGCCGTATCGCTTCAACCACTCTTTTTCCAGGGGCTCGACCCAGCTGCCATGCGGCTCGCTCCACGTAGGTGCGGGACTCGTTACTTGGCCTGGTTTTGCGCTAGCGGTAAACAAAGCTTTGTCCGCAGCTGGTAAAGCAGTGACGTTTAGCACGGTTGGGTCGCCCCACTGCGTGATATCAGCCTTGCGGGCTTGCACTTTGGGTGAAAGCAAAAAGTTAGCTAAAACTTGCGCGCCTTCTTTGGCTTTTGCGTTGAACGGAATCGCTACAAAATGCGTGTTGCCCACCGTGCCTTTGGCAAATTGCCAACTGATTACAGATTCTGGCAAGCGTTTGGCGGCAATTTCATTGGCGGCTTCGTTAGGATTAAAAGTCAAAGCCATGATGAGTTCGCCATCTGCCATCATTTGGCGCACTGCTGCTGAATTCTCGGGATACTGCTTACCCGCACGCCACAAGTGCGGTTGTAGTTGGTCTAGATAAGCCCACAGCGGCGCAGTCAAGGCAGCAAATTTATCAGCGACAAATGGCTGACCAAAGGGTGTTTGATCGGCGCTTAACTCAAGCAAAGCTTGCTTCACAAAAGTCGTGCCATGAAAGTTCGGCAAACGCGGGTACGTGATGCGACCGGGGTTCGCCTTGGCCAACGCTAGCAGCGCTTGCATGCTTTGAGGCGGCGTAGCCAAGTGCTTGCTATCGGCCATAAATGTCAATTGCGCCATGCCCCACGGCGCTTCTAAGCCAGCAGTAGGCTCAGCAAAATCGCGCAACGTGGTGGGTTTGCCTTTGGTATCGACGAACTGGAAACTAGGCAATCGCTCGGTAAACGGGCCAAACAGCAGCCCTTCTTTTTTCATGTTTAAAAAGTTTTCACCGTTGATCCAGACCAAATCAACGCTGCCATCGGTCAATTTTCCAGCCGCCTTTTCGCCTCGAACGCGTTTGACAACCTCGGCCGTGTCTTTGATTTTGACGTGTTCAAGCGTCACACCATAAGTCGCCTTGACCTCGGCAGCCACCCATTGCAGGTAAGCGTTGATGCGCTCACTGCCAGCCCAGGCATTGAAATACACCGTTTGACCACGCGCGGCTTTTTCGATGTCTAGCCATTGAGCGCTGGTTGGTACACTTGTTTGCGCCCACAGTGGTGTTGCCATTGAGGCGGCTGAAAGTGCAGAGATTTGAGTGAGTTGCGTGAAAGAAGCGAGGATTTGTCGGCGAGAAAGGGTCATGGTTTAGTAGAAGTAATGTCGGAAGAGTAATAGCGAAAGATGCGAAAGAGCGGTTTGAATAAGTTCGTCGCTTAAAACAAGCAAATCTTACCTTCAGCGGCGATTTGTTTTATTTTTGCTGCTGCTCATGCCATTCCGAGAGCTGATGGGCATGCCCAGAGCTTCTTTGTTTTTATTAATGCGATTTTGCTTACGGATATCCATTTTTTTCTCTTGCTGCGCAATGGTGTAGCCGGACCAATCCGCCCAAGCCCACCATACGACTGCAGCCGCGAATGGTGACAAAACCAGCCACCAAGACCAGGCAGCTACGGGGCCAATTTCTAAATATTTACAGGCTAGCGTGATCAAGCCAATGAGCAAAAAATACATAAATTTCTCCTTTTTTAGGCTGAATTGAGGCAATTTGACCTTACAAGTCAACCAAAACACTAAAACCACGTTAGATTATCACTGAAGCGCAACGCATGTGCGTGCGCAAACCCTTTACTTTTATAGGAACACAATGAAAAAATTGCTCGCTGCAACTTTTACCGCTTTTGCTGCCCTAGCAGCCAGCACCTCCGCGATGGCAGATTTGAAGCTTGCGACTGACAAAAATTGCATGGCTTGCCACGCCGTTGATAAAAAAGTTGTAGGACCGGGATACAAAGACATAGCTACCAAATACGCTGGCCAAAAAGACGCTGTCGACATGTTGGCTGGCAAGATTTTAAAAGGTGGCGCTGGCGTTTGGGGTCCGATTCCTATGCCTGCCAATGCACAAGTTAGCGCAGCTGAATCTAAGGTTTTGGCTACTTGGGTGATGTCATTGAAATAGTCTTTGAAGTAAAAAGACAGGCTTACATACTAAAAGCCTCGCAATTTGACTTGCGAGGCTTTTTTACGTCAAATGCGTTTAAAACAGAGGTAAAATGACTATAGCCGGCGTATTTATTGCCTAATATGCTATATATTTAATAGCGAATTTAAGGGAATTATGCAACTGGACGCTCTTCTTTGCCGCTCGGATGTTTCGCAAATCGAGCGGGGTCACGTCCGTGCACGGGCGCACCGTCTTTCCAGGGCCAGCCACCGAACTGGGTGCGCTGGTAGTCCATCACCGCTTGGCGAATCTCGGTCTGCGTGTTCATGACAAACGGGCCGTATTGTGCGACGGGTTCGCCGATTGGGCGGGCTTGGAGCAACAAAAATTCAGCTAACTCGTTGCCACCATTGAAGATTTCAACATCCACATCGCCCCGCAATTCGACAGCGGCGTGGTTTACAGCTTGCTCTGCGAGGGTGACTTTGTTACCTTTGAAATAGTAAAGTTGGCGTTGGGAATCCAAACTTAGCGCTTTAGGGAGCGTCCAACGCGCTCCAGGAGCGAGTTTCAGGGTCAAAATCGCCAAATCACTGGCTGGGTTTGACGCCCAAGAATCTGGTGGCGGTGAAGGCGTTTTTTGAGGGGATTTAGCACCAACTTTATCCAACAGCGAACCCGCAATCACTGCAATTTCTGTGGTTTTGCCATTCACATCGGTAGCGGTATGCCGTGCAATCTTCTCATGCCACAGCATCGTGAAATGCGCGGGTACCATCTTGTTTTTAGCAGGTAAATTCAGCCAAATTTGAAACAATTCCAAGGGATTAAGCTTTGAGTCGTCCAAAAGCGGAAACATCTCAGCATGCACAATGCCGCCGCCCGCCGTTAGCCACTGCGTGTCGCCACCACCAAAGCGTGCGGTTGCGCCGAGCGAGTCTGAATGGTCAATCAGCCCCTTACGCACAATGGTGACCGTTTCAAACCCACGGTGCGGATGCGATGGAAAACCCGGTACGGTTTGGCCGTGGTACATGTTCCAGCCGTCTTTGCCTGCAAAATCTTGCCCAATCTGACGCCCTGCCAGCGAGGCATTCGGCGCCATGTTGCCATTGCCAGCGGGGTATTTGTCGTCGTGGTATACACAAAATAGAAACGGATCCAGGGTCGGCCACGGCGTTGGGCTGGGGCCTAGTGCTTGAATGTTGACGATGGGGTTAGGGCTGAGTTTGGAAGTCATACCCTGATTTTATCTATTCGCCAAAAAGATGGCTTTGATAGCTACGTTTCGACAACTTTGCTTTCTAGGCGTTGACGTTAACAACCACCCTACCCCGCACTTTGCCCTCAAGCAACGCTGCTGCAGTAGGGATAACTGCATCCATACCGATTTCATTCGTGATGCTATCCAGTTTGGCCATGTCCAAATCCTTCGCCAAGAGCGCCCAAGCTTGCTGACGCAGCGCCATCGGTGCCATCACGCTGTCGATGCCGTATAGCGTTACGCCACGCAAGATGAAGGGAGCGACAGTTGAAGGAAAATCCATGCCTCCAGCTAAGCCGCAAGCCGCCACCGCACCGCCGTATTTGGTCGTCGCACAAGCGTTCGCCAGTGTGTGGCTACCAACCGCATCCACTACACCCGCCCAGCGCTCTTTGCCAATCGCTTTGCCAGGGGCGGACAGTTCGGCGCGGTCGAACACTGTCGTTGCGCCCAATGCTTTCAAACGCTCAGCTTCTTCCATACGCCCCGTCGAAGCGACGACGTTGTAGCCCAGTTTGGCCAAAAGCGCAATCGCCACGCCACCGACACCACCGTTCGCGCCAGTGACCAAAATTTCGCCATTCTCAGGTTTAACACCATGCTTTTCCAATGCCATCACGCACAGCATCGCCGTGTAGCCTGCCGTACCAATCGCCATCGCTTGACGTGCTGAGATGCCTTTGGGCAAAGCAACCAACCAGTCGCCCTTAACCCGCGCCACTTCTCCCAAGCCGCCACAATGCGTCTCGCCCACACCCCAGCCGTTCAACACGACTTGGTCGCCGACTTTCCAATCTGGATTGGAAGAGGCTGTGACAGTTCCTGCAAAATCAATCCCCGGCACCATGGGAAAGCGTCGTACCACTGGCGATTTACCAGTAATTGCCAAGCCGTCTTTGTAATTCAGCGTTGACCATTCGACGCGAACGGTCACGTCGCCTTCTGGCAATACTGCGTCGTCAACCTGCTGCAGCGCGGCTTTATAGCCTGATGTGTCGTCTTTGGTGATGAGGATAGCTTTGAACATGGCAATATTTTTAAATTAAATCTTCTCCGCCAACTGTACCAAAATCGCTGGATTCTCTAGTGTTGACGTGTCTTGCGTGATTGCTTCGTCTTTGGCAATCGAACGTAAGAGACGACGCATGATTTTGCCGCTGCGGGTTTTGGGCAGGTTGTCGCCAAAGCGGATATCTTTTGGTTTGGCAATCGGGCCAATTTCTTTCGCCACCCAAGCGCGCAGCTCGTTGGCGATTTTGACAGCTTCTGCGCCTGTGGGGCGGCTGCGTTTGAGAACGACGAAGGCACAAATCGCCTCGCCCGTCATATCGTCAGGGCGACCCACCACGGCTGCTTCGGCGACCAAATGGGCGCAAGATACCAAGGCGGATTCAATTTCCATCGTGCCCATGCGGTGGCCAGAGACGTTCAGCACGTCGTCGATGCGGCCTGTGATACGGAAGTAGCCACGGTCTACGCTGCGTACCGCTCCGTCACCCGCCAAGTAGATTTTTCCACCCATTTCTTCGGGAAAATAGCTCTTCACAAAGCGCTCTGGGTCGTTCCAAATCGTGCGAATCATGGATGGCCATGGGCGTTTGACGACCAACATGCCGCCAGAGCCGTTAGGAATGTCGTTACCCACTTCATCCACAATCGCCGCAAAAATACCTGGCAATGGCAAAGTGCAGCTGCCTGGCACCAACGGCGTTGCGCCTGGCAGCGGCGTCATCATGTGACCACCGGTCTCAGTCTGCCAGAAGGTATCAACAATCGGGCAACGCTCGCCACCGACGTTTTTGTAGTACCACATCCACGCTTCAGGGTTGATGGGTTCACCCACGCTACCCAAGATGCGCAGGCTGCTCAAGTCAGAGCGGGCTGGGTGCACTGCGGCATCGCCTTCTGACGCTTTGATGAGGGAGCGAATCGCAGTAGGCGCGGTGTAGAAAATCGTGCACTTGTGCTTTTCAATGGTTTGCCAGAAGCGACCCGCGTTCGGGAAGGTAGGCACGCCTTCAAAAATGATTTGCGTCGCACCAGCGGCTAGAGGGCCGTAGGCCACGTAGCTATGCCCAGTGATCCAGCCAATATCAGCCGTACACCAAAACACATCTGATTCTTGCAAGTCAAACGTCCAATCCATGGTCAGCTTGGTCCATAGCAAATAACCAGCTGTGGAATGTTGCACACCTTTTGGTTTGCCGGTTGAGCCTGAGGTATACAAGATGAACAGCGGATGCTCAGCGCCAACTTGCACCGGTTTGCAAACACTGCTTTGGCCTTTGATGGCTTGGTCAAACGTTTTGTCGCGTCCAGCCACCATGTTGCATGCTGTCGCTGTACGCTCATAGACGTAAACCGTTTTAATAGATTCACAGCCGCCCAGTGCCAAGCCTTCGTCCACCATCGCTTTGAGCGGCAGCTCTTTGCCGCCGCGCATTTGGTAGTTAGCGGTAATGACTGCTACCGCGCCAGCATCAATAATACGCTCTTGCAAAGCCTTGGCTGAGAAGCCGCCAAACACCACGCTGTGTGTCGCGCCAATGCGGGCGCAGGCTTGCATGGCGATCACGCCTTCTAACGTCATCGGCATGTAAATCAGAACCCGATCACCTTTTTTGATGCCATCTGCTTTGAGCGCATTGGCAAACTGGCTAACGCGCACCAGGAGTTCTTTGTAAGTCGTTTTAGTAACTTTGCCGTCGTCACTCTCAAAAATCACCGCTGTTTTATTTTCTGTCGGCGTGCCCATATGCTTGTCTAAGCAGTTGGCTGAGGCGTTTAACTCGCCGTCTTCAAACCATTTGTAAAACGGCGCTTGGGTTTCGTTCAAAGTTTTGGTGAACGGCTTGCTCCATTCCAAGTTTTCACGCGCCAAACGTGCCCACGTGCCTTCAAAATCAGTCTCAAAAGCTTGGCACATGTCGTTGTATTGCTCCATGCTGCCGATGCGGGCTTTTTTCGCAAAGTCTTTGCTGGGGTAGAAAACGCGGTTTTCGACCAATGTGGATTCGATGGCTGTGGACGGTGCGCTCATATTGTTTTGTCTCCAAAATAACGATTAATCATCAATTTATACTCAAATGACTCTCTTTTCTTGGCTTTTTTTGTGCGTGTAACAAATTTCAACCAAGAATGTCACGAATATCAGGGTTTGTACTTACGCTTCACTGACTGAGATGAAACTTACAGTCTAGTCCAAGTTGGCGCGAAAACGTCGTCGTTTTTGAATACACTCATAGTCTATGACTAAACCTTCACTCACCCCTCAAGCCGATCCATCCAGAATGCAATTCTTACCCAACATGATTTTTGCCAGCCGCTGGCTGCAAATGCCTCTTTATCTAGGCTTGATTTTGGCCCAGGGCGTTTATGTTTGGCATTTCTTCTTAGAGCTTTATCACTTAGTTTTTGCTGCTTTTGGCAGCCAGCCAGACGTCATCGCCTTGGTCAAAAGTATTGGCTACAAATCGGATGCGCCTATCACCACGCTCAACGAAACAGTCATCATGCTCGTCGTCCTAGCGCTGATCGACGTGGTAATGATTTCCAATTTGCTGATCATGGTGATCGTAGGCGGCTATGAAACTTTCGTCAGCCGTATGAATTTGCAAAACCATCCCGATCAACCCGAATGGCTCAGCCATGTCAACGCCAGTGTGCTCAAGGTCAAGCTAGCGACTGCCATCATCGGTATTTCGTCCATTCACCTGCTCAAAACCTTTATCAACGCGGCTAATTACACCGAACAAGTGCTGATGTGGCAAACGATTATTCACGTCGTCTTCTTGATGTCTGCGATTGCGATTGCGTATACGGACAAGCTGATGACTGGATCTGGCAGACACTGATATCAGGGTTATTTTTTGCTGCTGAAAATCAGTATCAAAGAACCAATAATCGCTGAAACGACAGAACCCAGTAGCACACCCAGCTTCAACTGGGTGTCGAATGCTGCGCCCTGACCCTCAAAAGCCAGCCCGCCGATGAACAAGCTCATGGTGAAGCCCACACCGCACAGTACGCTAACGCCAAAAAACTGCGACCAACTCGCTTGATCGGGCAAACGCGCTGGGGTGAAGCGAATCATCAACCATGCTGCGCCAAACACGCCCACCGCTTTACCCAGCAACAAACCTGCCGTGATACCCAAAGGCACGGTTTGCAGAAACGTCGCCAAATTCACCCCTTGCAGCGACACCCCAGCGTTGGCAAACGCAAACACCGGCAACACCCCAAAAGCTACCCACGGGTGCAGTGCGTGTTCCGCTGCTTTGAGGGGTGATTTTCCATGTCCATGTTTGTTGGGATTCACCAAAGGCACCGCCAGCGCCGTCACCACCCCAGCCAGCGTAGCATGCACGCCAGACTTGAGCACGAACAACCACACCACCAAGCCGACGAGAACATATATGCCTAAATTCATCACCTTTGCACGGTTCAAGGCAACCAATACTGCGATGCCTGCGCCCGCTGCCAACAGCATAGGCACGGACACCTGCGCCGTGTAAAACACCGCAATAATCACAATCGCTCCCAAGTCGTCGATGATGGCGACCGCCGTCAAAAACACCTTCAGCGACACTGGCACCCGTTTGCCCAGCAGCACAAAAATACCCAATGCAAAGGCAATATCAGTCGCCGCCGGTATCGCCCAGCCACGCAGCGCCACGGCATCGCCCCAGTTAATAGCGCTGTAAATGAGTGCCGGCACCAGCATGCCACCCAAGGCCGCACCTGCTGGCAGCATCGCCTGGCTGACCGACGCTAACTCCCCCTCCAGCAGTTCGCGTTTGATCTCCAACCCCACCAAAAAGAAAAAAACTGCCATCCACAAGTCGTTGATCCACACCAACAGAGGCTTGGACAGCACCAACCAATCGCCCCCAATACGAACTTCACCACGAACTTGCAACAACTGCTCGTACCAGCCGCTCCACGGCGAATTACTGACAAGCAGCGCCAGCAGCGCCGCCACCGCCAGCACAATGCCGCCACCCGATTGCGAGTGGATAAATTCATTAGCGCGGCGGTGGATGGTCTTTAGCAATGCAAACTCCTGCGTTGTCAGCCTAAACTTTGACATTCGTTTGGCTGATTTGTTGAAACTCGTGTAGACGTAAGCATAGTCTAGGTGGCTTGGGTCGTGCTGGTTATTGCTTAACTCGGATTTGTGGTATTCTTACGTTTTAAAGAAATCATCGTAAAGTAAGAAAAATGTCCACCGCTACCCTGTCAACCAAGTTTCAAATCGGCATTCCTAAGGATGTGCGAGAGCGCTTGCACCTAGAAGCTGGGCAAAAAATCAGCTTTGTTGAAAAATCTGGCCTCGTGCATTTGCTGCCCGTGCCGACGCTGGATGCGCTCAAAGGCTTAGCGCGAGGTGCAAACACGGCCAACTACCGCGACGTAGGCGATCGTAACAACCGTTTGAATCAAGTCTCTCGCTAAAACTTGTGAAAGTTTTAGTCGATACCTGCGGCTGGATTGAGTGGCTGACCGACTCTCCGTTAGCCAAGCATTTTGAAGCTGCGTTGCGCAATGTTGACAACCTCATCGTGCCCACCGCAGTGCAAATGGAGCTTTACAAATGGCTTTTGCGCGAACGCAGCATGGAAGAAGCCATGCGCGTGATCAACTACAGTACCCAAGCACAAATCGTTCCGCTCACTCAAAACATCGCTTTGACGGCAGGCGACTTGGGTATGGAACATAATTTGTCTTTTGCAGATGCGATTGTTTACGCGACTGCACAAGTAAGCCAAGCGATACTATTAACATCCGATGCATATTTCAAAGATTTAGCAGACGTTCAGTACGTTACTAAGTCTTCAAAAATTATTCAATAAATTTCAAAAACTCAACCCCAATCCACCTAAGAACCTACCTAAGAACCTACCTAAGAACGCCCCCATGACAACCCACATCAAACAAGCCGACCTCATCGAAACCATTGCTGGCGCGCTGCAGTACATCAGCTATTACCACCCCGCGGACTACATCGCCCACCTGGCGCGCGCGTATGAGGCCGAAAAAAGCCCTGCCGCCAAAGACGCGATTGCGCAGATTTTGACCAACAGCCGCATGAGCGCCACCGGCCACCGCCCGATTTGCCAAGACACCGGCATCGTCAACGTGTTCCTGAAAATCGGCATGGATGTGCGCTTTGACGGCTTCACCGGCACGATCGACGACGCCATCAACGAAGGTGTGCGCCAGGGTTACAACCACCCCGACAACACGCTGCGCGCCTCCATCGTGGCGGATCCGCAGTTTGACCGCAAAAACACCAAAGACAACACGCCTGCCGTCATCAACATCGAAATCGTAGCGGGTGACAAGTTGGATATCACCGTGGCGGCCAAAGGCGGCGGCTCTGAGAACAAATCCAAGCTGGTGATGCTGAACCCCAGCGATTCCATCGTCGATTGGGTGCTGAAAACCGTGCCGACCATGGGCGCTGGCTGGTGCCCGCCGGGCATGCTGGGCATTGGCATTGGCGGCACGGCTGAAAAAGCCGTGTTGCTGGCCAAGCAGTCCCTCATGGAAGACATCGACATGTACGAGCTGCAAGCCAAATCGTCCCGTGGCGAGGTTTTGAGCAAGGTTGAAAACATGCGCTTAGAAATCTTTGAAAAGGTCAACGCCCTGGGTATTGGCGCGCAAGGTTTGGGCGGTTTGACCACCGTGCTGGACGTCAAAATCAACATGTACCCCACACACGCCGCCGGCAAACCGGTCGCGATGATTCCCAACTGCGCCGCCACCCGCCACGCCCATTTGATGATGGACGGCAGCGGCCCCGCGTTTTTGACGCCACCGAGCTTGGATTTGTGGCCGGATGTGCATTGGACACCAGATTACAAAACCAGCAAAAAAGTCGATGTCAACACCTTGACTGCTGCCGAAGTGGCCAGTTGGAAACCGGGTGACACCTTGCTTTTGAACGGTAAAATTTTGACCGGCCGTGACGCCGCGCACCAGCGCATCCAAGACATGCTGGCCAAAGGTGAAAAGCTGCCCGTCGATTTCACCAACCGCGTGATCTATTACGTCGGCCCGGTCGACCCGGTGCGCGACGAAACCGTCGGCCCCGCTGGCCCCACCACCGCCACCCGCATGGACAAATTTGTGGACATGATGCTCAGCCAAACCGGTTTGATCAGCATGATTGGCAAAGGCGAGCGCGGCCCCGTCGCCATCGAAGCCATCAAAAAGCACAAAAGCGCCTCCCTCATGGCCGTAGGCGGCGCCGCCTATTTGGTCAGCAAAGCCATCAAAACCGCCAAAGTGGTCGGGTTTGCCGATTTGGGCATGGAAGCGATTTACGAATTTGACGTTGTCGACATGCCCGTCACCGTCGCCGTCGATTCCGGCGGCACCAGCGCCCACATCACCGGGCCCGCCGAGTGGGAAAAGCGCATCGCGACGGGTGAATTCAAAGGTATTGCGGTGGCCGCAAGCTAAAAATGGGGTCGAATCCGAATTCAGGACAATTCCACGTTCGGCGGACAGCAGTGTCACATCGAAATTCGGCTCTGACCCCATTTTTAGCGTCTAGCAGTAGCAAATGACTTCAAATCGCCCGATTGGAGTTTTCGATTCCGGCATCGGCGGGCTGAGCATCCTCAAAGCTCTGCGCACCGAGCTGCCGCACGAGTCCTTCGTCTACATCGCCGACAGCGGCAACGCGCCTTATGGCGAAAAGGGCGACGACTTCGTCATAGCCCGCTCCCGCGCCCTCACCCGCACATTGATCGACCAAGACGGCCATTACAAAGTTAAGGCCCTGGTCGTCGCCTGCAACACCGCCACCGCCGCCGCCGTCAAGCTGCTGCGGGCGGAATACCCCAACTTGCCACTGGTAGGCGTAGAGCCCGCCCTGAAACCCGCCGTGCAATTCAGCCAAACCAAACGCATCGGTGTGATGGCGACGCGCGGCACGTTGGAAAGTGCCAAGTTTGCAGCGTTAAAAGCGTCTTTGGCAGACCAAGCTGAGTTCATCCTGCAACCCTGCGATGGCTTGGCAGCGGCGATTGAGACACAAAATACTCCTAAAATAATAGCACTCTTGGAAACATATACGCCGGCTATAGGTCAATTTGGCACTAAAAATGGGCAAATTGACACCTTAGTCCTAGGCTGCACCCATTACCCCTTCATCAGCGACCTGCTTCGCATCCATACTGGCTCAAACGTCCACTACATAGACACCGGCACCCCCGTAGCCCGCCAAACCCGCCGGCTCTTGGAAGCCGCTGGCACGCTGAACACGACAACCAAT
>JANMTB010000021.1:0-11052 GCA_031390045.1 Polaromonas sp. | reverse complement strand
ACCAGACCGACAGCAAAAGCGGCATCCGCATCCAGTGCTAGGCCAGCTTTGGCGCGTACGGCTTCAAGGGCAGGCGCTTCGTTATAAAAACGACGCTGTAGGCGGCTTTGATCTGTCACCATCGGGTACAGACCGAAATTGACGTCGCTCACCGTGATTTTGGGGGATACAGCCTCATCATCCGGCAACATCAACTGGTAGCTACGATCGCAGGCCAAGGCCAATTCCAACAAGGTGCCAGAAAAGCAAGAACCCGCTTCGATCAAAGCAAACAGGCTGCGTGATGACACATCCAAGCGGCTGAAGGTGCGGCGCAGCAAACCTATGGTTTCGCGTACAAACCAATGGTCTTTGTGCTGCATCATCAAAGCATCGCTAGCCAGCACATTAGCTGCATCGCCTTCAGTTTTGATCAACCACGTGCCAATATCCAGTTCGTTGGTGCGCATTTGCAAAATAGCGTCTTCCAGCTCGCGCCCCATCTGCATTGGCCACCAGTTGGCGCCCGCTTCCACCATGGCGGCAGGCGTTTGTGGCAAAGCATCTGCATTGCCATTGGGTGCTTTAACAGTGAAGGTTGCGACGCGTTTGGCACGGTCAATTTCGACAGTAACAAAGCCATAACGCAAAGCATCGGCTTCAACAGTACGCTTCAAGGGCGTTAATGCAACCCCTTTGCCGTCTGCAGGCCTATCGCTCTTAGCGGCTAATTCCAAAGCCCGCGCCTGCACTTTTTCAGCAAACACCGCCGGTTTGGCAATATCGTCCACCAAACGCCAATCTTTGGCTTTTTGGCCACGCACGCCTTCGACGCTGGTGCAAAACAAATCAGCCAAATCGTGTCGCACATGGCGTTTGTCTGTCACGCGGGTCAAGCCTCCCGTGCCAGGTAAGACGCCAAGCAAAGGCACTTCTGGCAAGCTCACCGCAGATGAGCGGTCGTCGACCAAAATAATCTCGTCACAAGACAGCGCCAATTCGTATCCACCGCCAGCACATGCGCCGTTAACAGCCGCTAAAAACTTCAAACCGCTGTAGGTGGATGAATCTTCCAAGCCATTACGCGTTTCATTTGTAAATTTACAGAAATTGACCTTCCATGAGTGGCTAGAAACGCCCAACATGAAGATGTTTGCACCTGAGCAAAACACCTTGTCTTTCGCACTGGTCACCACCACGGTGCGGACTTGTGGGTGTTCAAAGCGGATGCGGTTGATGGCGTCGTTCAACTCGATATCGACACCCAAATCGTAGCTGTTGAGCTTGAGCTTGTAGCCAGGACGTAATCCAGCGTTTTCGTCAATATCAACCGCCAAAGTCGCAACGGGGCCGTTGAAAGACAGCTTCCAATGCTTGTATTGGGATGGATCGGTTTGGTATTCGACTTTTGGCGATGAAATCATGTGGCAGACCTTTCGGGGTTATGTTTTAGGTATATTGCAAAATAATGCACTTTACCAAATCAAGTAACATGCATGATATTGCATAAAAATAACTCTGTCAAGCACTTTACGACTTATTTTTGAAATATTGCAACAAAACGCATGAACTCACCATAGCTATGTTTTTAATAGCAAAATAGGCATATAACACGCCGACTAAATCCATTTTTACCTATAAAAAAGTATATTTAGATAGCTACTTGGCTCAAACTGGCAAAGCCAACAGTTCCCGCACCTGGGTGCTCAAAAGTGCAAAAGTTGGCTCTAAACCCTGCGCGCTGGTGTTGATGGTGATGTCAGATTTTGAGTAAAAGGAAGCGCGTCCTTTCAAAATTTGACGCAAATCATCCATCGCTTCTTTGCTAGTGGCCATGGGGCGCATATCGCCCTGCGCAATCACGCGCTGCATGTGGTCTTCCGGTTCTGCCTTGAGCCAAACGGTGGTGCAAGATGACAACAGCAGATTAAACGTAGCCGCGTCTGACACCATGCCACCCGGTGTGCCGATAATGACGGGTTGCTGCGCATGAATCAAGGCATCCAAGGCCCGGCGTTCATAGCGTCGGTAGGCATTCATGCCGTACAGGGCTTGGATTTCATTGACGCTGCAGCCTGCCAGTTTCTCAATATCGCGGCTTAATTCCACGAATGGAAAACCCAAATCTTCTGCCAAGCGCTGACCCAATGTCGATTTTCCTGCGCCACGCAAACCCACCAGAGCGATGATATGTTTGCTGGATTGTCCTTTACCTGGACCTAAAATCTCCCCTATAGACAAGCGCACACGCCGCAAGGTCGCTTCATCCGCATCTATCAATTGCTCGCGAATCATCAGCCATTCTGGATTCGACGTGGTGACATCTCCAATTAATTCTGACAACGAACATTGCAATGAATTCGCCACCTGCAACAAGATTAATATAGAAGCATTGCCCGTTCCATACTCTAAATTAGCCAAATGCCGCTCTGACACCTCAGCGGCTGCTGCCAAGGTTTTACGCGTCAACCCGCGTCTGGCACGCAAAGCGCGTACCCGCTCTCCCAGTGCTGCAAGAAATTCTGTTTTGTGCAATATAGTGCTTGACATGATCTTAAAATAGTTTTATTGTTCGCATCTGCACAATAATTCATATTCAAAAAAAGTGCAAGCAGAATAATGTCATTCGCACAAATACATCCAAGGAGCTTGACTTAGACCTATGTCAACTGCAGAATTTAAAGATCAACTCAGCCAGTTAACAGCCCAGATTGCGGGACGACCACTCGATGCTGACTTGGATGCTTGGCTCAATACCGAGCACGGCGTCGGCTCGGCGATTTACGAGCGGTTGAAATCTAGCTGTGAAACGGGTGTTGCAGAAGGCTGGCTGTGCGACCGTGAAGGCGGCGGCATCCGTTACGGGCGTATTTTTAAGCCTTCGCCAGAATTGCATGGTTTTTCAGTGGGTGTGGTTGATATGCAAGACATTGCAGGCCCACATCACGCGCATCCTTTGGGTGAAATTGATTTGATCATGCCACTTGACAGTGATGCAAAATTTGACAATCGACCTGCGGGTTGGGTGGTTTACCCAGCTGGATCAGCGCATCGCCCATCTGTGACCGAAGGTCGTTCTTTGGTTCTTTATTTGTTGCCTGAAGGGCGTATTGAATTCACAAAGTGATTTCTTTTTCAACTTTATTATCGATTTCATTTTCGATTTCATTTCATAAGTATTTCCTTAATCTTAGCTAACTTTTACCAAACCAATATAAAACAACATGTCCGAATTACTCCCCAACTTCATCAGCGGCCAATGGCAAACAGGCACAGGAAGCGGCACACCATTGTTTGACCCCATCCAAGGCACAGAATTGGTCAGAGTTGATGCGACTGGCCTTGATTTACCAGCTGGTTTTGCCTTTGCGCGCGAGACAGGCGGCGCAGCCTTGCGCGCCCTGACTTACCGCCAGCGCGCTGCGATGTTGACAGCTGCAGTTAAAGTACTGCAAGCAAACCGCGATGCCTATTACGACATCGCCACCGCAAACAGTGGCACGGTCAAAAATGACACGGCGGTGGATGTGGACGGCGGCATTTTTACACTAGGCACTTACGCCAAGCTGGGCGAATCCTTGGGCGATAGGCACTTTATGCTCGACGGCGAAGCAACGCGTTTGGGCAAAGACCCACTGTTTCAGTCGCAACATGTGCTAACACCCACGCGCGGCGTGGCTTTGTTCATCAACGCTTTTAACTTCCCAAGCTGGGGCTTGTGGGAAAAAGCCGCGCCAGCACTGCTATCTGGCGTGCCCGTCATCGTCAAACCCGCCACAGCGACGGCTTGGTTGACGCAACGCATGGTGCAAGATGTGGTTGATGCGGGTATCTTCCCAGTCGGCGCATTGTCTGTGGTGTGCGGCAGTTCTGTGGGTTTGATGGACGCCGTCGAAACCTTTGACGTTGTCTCATTCACTGGCTCTGCTGAGACGGCTGCTCTGATTCGTTCGCACCCTGCTGTGGTGCAAAAATCTGTTCGCGTCAACATTGAGGCTGACAGCGTTAATTCCGCCCTGCTGCTGCCCGATGCAGCGCCAGGCAGCGAAGCATTTGACTTGTTTGCCAAGGAAGTTGCGCGAGAAATGACGGTGAAATCTGGTCAAAAATGCACCGCTATTCGCCGTGCTTTGGTGCCAGAGGTGCATTACAGCGTAGCCGCGCAAGCCATCTCGGCTCGTTTGGCGAAAACCACTGTGGGCAACCCGAGACATGAATCTGTACGCATGGGTGCCTTGGTGAACCGAGCTCAACTCGCAAGTGTTCAAGAAGGTTTAGCCTACCTCAAACACCAAACGGAAGTGCTGCATGATGGCTCGACCCATGCGTTGACCGATGCTGATGCAGGTACAGCTTGCTGCGTCGGCCCAACTTTGCTGGGTACGCGCAGCGCGTCGGGCAGCGACACTGCCGACCGTGTGCACGACACTGAGGTGTTTGGCCCTGTCGCAACGCTGATTCCATACCGCGACGTGGCGCATGCGATGGCTCTGATTCGCCGTGGTCAAGGCTCACTAGTCACATCCATATACGGTGGCGACCCTGCAAGTTTGTCTGCTGCAGCCTTAGAATTAGCTGACAGCCATGGCCGCGTGCATGTCATTTCTCCCGACGTTGCTGCACTGCATACCGGCCACGGCAATGTGATGCCTCAGTCGCTGCACGGTGGCCCGGGCCGCGCGGGTGGTGGCGAAGAATTAGGTGGTCTGCGTGCTTTGAATTTTTACCATCGCCGCAGCGCTGTACAAGCGAGCAATACTGTACTCGCAGCGCTTAATCCTTTGACAAACTGAGGAATTGATGATGTCGACAAATCTGCAACCCCAAGCACCTGGCGAACAATTTAACTTCGCACAGCATTTGATTGCTCTGAACGAGGGCAGAGCATCAAAAACAGCGTTCATTGACGAAACGGGCAGCCTGAACTATGGTGATCTTGCCGACAGCATCAAACGCTTTGCGACAGGACTGCAAGAAGCAGGGATTCGCCGTGAAGAACGCGTGCTTCTGCTGATGCACGACTGCTGTGATTGGCCGGTCGCATTTTTGGGCGCGATGTACGCGGGTATTGTGCCCGTCGCTGTCAATACGCTGCTCACCGCTGATGATTACGCTTTCATGCTGGCGCACAGCCGCTCGCAAGCTGTCATGGTGTCAAACGCTTTATTGCCGACGCTGAACGCAGCTTTGGCGTTAGCACCGCATGAAGTGACGAGAGTCATTGTCTCGAATGCAACCGGTAGTTTGTCGGGTGACGAAGTTGCCATGCAAGACTTCATCAAAAAACACCCTGCACAAAATACGCCTTTGCCAACACGCCCAGACGATCCAGGTTTTTGGTTGTACTCGTCCGGCTCAACGGGTCGCCCCAAAGGCACGTTGCACACCCACGCTAATGCCTATTGGACGGCTGAGTTGTATGGCAAAGGCGTACTCGGTTTGACTGAAAACGACGTGTGCTTCTCGGCAGCGAAGTTATTTTTCGCCTATGGTTTGGGTAATGGCTTGAGCTTTCCTTTGAGCGTAGGAGCAACGACCGTTTTGATGGCGGAACGGCCTACGCCAGATGCGACGTTCAAACGCTGGACTGACCCACGCGAAGGTCATAAACCGACATTGTTTTTCGGGGCACCGACAGGATTTGCTGGCATGCTGGCATCAGCTAATTTACCTGCTAAAAAAGACGTTGCATTGCGCATGTGCTCATCCGCTGGCGAGGCCTTGCCCGCAGAATTGGGTGAAAAGTTTAAGAAGCATTTCGGTGTTGACATCGTTGATGGCATTGGCTCTACAGAGATGTTACATATTTACCTCTCAAATCTACCGGGTAAAGTGCGTTACGGCACCACGGGCTGGCCAGTACCCGGCTATGACATCGAATTACGCGGTGACGACGGACTTGCTGTGCCCGATGGCGAAACCGGCGATTTGTACATCAAAGGCCCCAGCACAGCCGTGATGTATTGGGGCAACCGCGACAAATCACGCGAAACTTTTCAAGGCGCTTGGACCAAAAGTGGCGACAAATACGTGCGCAATGCCGACGGCACGTACACCTACAGCGGCCGCAGCGACGACATGCTCAAGGTCAGCGGCATTTACGTGTCGCCTTTCGAAGTCGAGTCAACGTTGGTGCAACACACCGCAGTCTTAGAAGCAGCCGTCATCGGCGTGAATGACGCGGATGGTTTGACGAAGACCAAAGCTTATGTGGTGCTAAAAGTCGGGCAATCTGCCACTGAAGAAGAGCTCAAAACTTTTGTCAAAGACAGACTCGCGCCCTACAAATATCCGCGTTCTATTGTATTTATCTCAGAGCTTCCTAAAACGGCCACTGGCAAGATTCAGCGCTTTAAATTGCGAGATCTTGAAGCTGCCAAGTAACCAACCCAAAATCCTAACAATATTGATGTCTACAAGTCACTTCATCGACATCAACTGGATCGATAAAACTGTTCGCATCGAGTACCACTGGGTCGGCTCAGCTGATTTAGATGGCCCTTTAGTCGTCTTCCTCCATGAAGGCTTGGGTTCGGTAGCGATGTGGAAAGATTTTCCCCTGCAGCTGTGTGAAGCGGCATGCTGCCGTGGCTTGGTCTATTCCCGACCGGGTTACGGCAAATCAACACCTCGTGACAGTCACGACATTTGGCAACCCGACTTCATGCACCGACAAGCGTTTGAGGTTCTGCCAGCCTTGTTTAAAGCACTTGGTATTAACACAGCAACGAATCCTCCGTTACTTTATGGTCATAGCGATGGCGGCTCGATTGCTCTTCTTTTTGCAGCAAAATATCCAAACAATACGATGGCTACCATCGTTGCAGCGCCACATATTTTTGTGGAAGATATTTCAGTCAGTAGCATTGAAGAAACAAAAATCGCTTACCAAACAAGCAGCCTTCGCAGCAAACTCGCCCGCTACCACGACGATGTAGATTCTGCCTTTTGGGGATGGAACGACATTTGGCTCAACCCCGCTTTTCGGCATTGGAACTTGACGCAAGCGATCAAAACCATCAGCTGTCCGCTGATGGCGATCCAGGGTTTAGACGATGAATATGGCACGCTGGAGCAAATTCGCAGCATCAAGCGCATCTTACCTAAAACTACGCTGTTGGAGATCCCAAACTGCGGCCATTCGCCACACCGCGACCAACCAGAGGCTTTAATTGATGCCTGTGTTTCGTTTATTCGCCCACATCCACAGCCAAGCGCCGCCTAAAATCATAGGCAGACACAGCCACTGCCCCATGCTCATGCCGAGCGATAACAAACCCAAATGCGCATCAGGTTCTCGGAAGAACTCGGCGATAAACCGCAGCACGCCATAGCCCATGAAAAACGCCGCTGATACTTGCGCTTCTTTACGCTCTTTGCGTGCATACAGCCATAGCAGTACGAACAAGAGCAAACCTTCTAGCAAGAACTGATAAATTTGCGATGGGTGCCTTGGGGCATCACCGTAGCCCCTAAAAACCATACCCCACGGCAGTGAAGGGTCAGCTACACGCCCCGGCAACTCGCCATTGATAAAGTTACCAACCCGACCAGCGGCTAAACCCGTAGGTACGCACGGTACACCAAAATCAATCACTTGCCAAAACGGTTTTTTCCGCGAGCGCGCGTACCACACCATCGCCACGATCACACCCAACATACCGCCGTGGAAGCTCATGCCACCCTGCCAAATCGCAAATATCTCAAGGGGGTGGGACGCATAGTAAGCCGGCTTGTAAAACAGACAATACCCAATCCGACCACCCAAAATAACACCCATCACACCGGCAAATAAAATATCTTCGACGTCGCGCTTGGACCATTTACCCGCTGAGTCACCCGCTAGACGCGCGTATGGCTGGTGCTTTAAACGCCTAAAACCTAAAAACATGAAAAGACCAAACGCAGCAAGGTAAGTTAAACCGTACCAATGGATAGCCAAAGGGCCAAGTTGCAGCGCGACGGGGTTGATTTGAGGATGTATTAGCATGTCCGTGATGTTAGCAGTAGATACAGCTTCGATAAAAAAATTTGGCTTGATGGCGAAATTTGCCAACTAAGTCAGCATTTTCAGTATTTTTTACAACTTGCTTCAAATGAATTAACACATTTTTAACAAGTTACCTAGAATTTGATGTTCATTCGCGTTTGTGTGAAGCACTTTAATTTTTTTTCTTTGTTTGCAATTTCAAATAATTCAGGAGATTTCTATCATGTTTGACCTCATCATCCGCGAAGCCGCATCACGCTTTGGACTCGGCGACAAAGCCGGCCCTTTGGTGCAAATGCTGCTGGCCTATTTGACCAACAAAGACTCCGGAGGACTACCAGGTTTTATATCCAAACTCACCAGCAGCGGCTTAGGCAACGTCGCCCAATCGTGGCTGGGCGGTGGCGCTGGCGCATTGCCAGTTAGCTCGGCACAAATCGAATCTTTGATGGGCGGCCAAGGCGGCTTGATCAGCAACATTACTTCCAAACTCGGCATTGGCGGCTCGACAGCAACTTCTGCTTTGGGCTTTTTGCTCCCTATGGTGATCGGCAAGTTGACTCCTGGCGGTACAGTGCCAACCTCATTGTCTAGCGACGTGATGGGCTTCATCTCAGGTGGTAATTCTGCAGCGACTTTCGCTACTAGCAAAGTCGTCAGTGATGCTGGCACCGCCTCTTTTGGCGCTACACAAGCTACAGCGGACACAGCTGTTGCGGAAGGTGGCAGCTTGATGAAATGGCTGCCATGGTTGGCAGCCGGTATTGCCGCCCTCTTCGTGCTGAGCTATTGCAACAAAGGTGGCGACATGGCCAAGCAAAATGCTGATAACGCCAAAGCTAATGCTACTGCCGCTGCCTCAGCGCCTGCAGCACCAGCTGCAGCTGTTGAGGCTAAAGTCGCGCCAGTCACCATGTCACCTGCTGATGCCGCTGCCACCACTGCCAACGCCGCCAAAGCGGCGGCTGCAACCGCAGATGCTGCAAAAGCCACAGCCGAGGCTATTCCCACAGGTGCAGGCTTGGTCAGCTACATGGCCAATGGCATGCCAGCACTCAAAGTTTATTTTGACACTGGCAAAACCGAAGTTGCCAAAGAGTTTTCTGACAAGTCAAATGACATCATGGCTTATCTGAAAGACAACGCCGGCGCTAAAGCCATCATCTCTGGTTACAACGACCCAACGGGCAATGCAGCTGCCAACGCAGAGTTGTCCAAAAACCGCGCCAAAGGCGTCGCCGCAGCCCTCAAAGCAGCCGGCGCAGCCGATGACCGCGTCGTCCTGGAAAAACCAGCAGACACCACAACCGGCGCAGCCCTCAGCAACGCCGAAGCCCGCCGCGTAGAAGTGACGATTCGTAAGTAAACTACCTTAACGTAGCAAAAAAGGAGGCTCCGGCCTCCTTTTTTTGTGTTTGCCACCCTAAAATAGGCCTGAAATTGCTTTATCCGGCGTATTTATTGCCTGTATCGCTATTATATATGTAGCAATATTGCCAACCATTTGAGTCGAAAACTTTAAACCATGAAAACTAGATTTTTAAATATTACGAACTTTAGTATTGCATTTCTGTGTCTTTGGACACCCCTCGCCCAAGCCAAACTCGTCGAAGAAGTCATCAAAGTTCCGGTCAAAGTGTTCAACACTTATGGCAAAGCGTTCGAGCGCGACATCGTGGTTACTGTTCACTACGATAACGCGCAACCCAAGCCTTACCCCATCGCCATCATCAACCATGGCCGCGCTGCTAAACCAGAAGAAAGGGCAAACTTTGGACGTGCGACGAATATCACCAACGCCCGCTGGCTTGCCGCCATGGGTTTTATGGTTGCATCGCCCACCCGTTTTGGGTACGGCGTCACAGGCGGTGATGACGTGGAAGACTCAGGCACCTGCAATAACAAAAAATACCCACCCAGCTATGAAGCAGCCGCAGCCCAGACGGAATACGTTCTAAGTGCTCTACAGCAGCGCACCGACACCGTTAAAGACCGCAGCCTCGTCATCGGCCAATCCTTTGGCGGGGCAACCGCGATTGCAGTCGCTGCTAAAAACCTACCGGGTGTATTAACCACCATTAACTTTGCAGGTGGCGGTGGTGGTAATCCAGAAACAAACCCCTTAAACCCCTGCGGTAGCAACCACCTCAAGGCCATGTTTGCCACCTATGGCGAAACCGCCAAAACGCCCACCTTGTGGGTTTATACCGAAAACGACCAATGGATGGGGCCTAAATACCCCAAAGAATGGTTTGAAGCCTACAAAG
Source organism: Polaromonas sp. (assembly GCA_031390045.1). GTDB lineage: Bacteria > Pseudomonadota > Gammaproteobacteria > Burkholderiales > Burkholderiaceae_C > Aalborgiella. The sequence continues at coordinate 816 of JANMTB010000021.1, read as the reverse complement.
CCAAAAGCGGCACTGGCGAATTCCTCCTCCTCCCCCCCAACGGCACAGACGGCCACGGCGTCTTCGCCCGTGACCCCGCAGCATGGCGGGTGCAGGTACTGCAGTTTATAAAAGCCAATGGATTTCCTGATTTAAAAGAAGTAGAAACGAATAAATAATGCAAAGCAGTGGTGAGTTTTCAAAAAAAAAGTCGTTTTTGAGACAAATATGACTCTAGGCGTCGTATTTATTTCCTACCTAGCTATTGAATTAGTAGCATTTTGCAATCCAACCTCAACCCAAAAGCTTTCTTATAATAGAAGCATCTACAACCCAAAAATCCTCGACCATGACCATCCTGAACCCACGCTCTAGAAACATCACCGAAGGCAAGTCTCGTGCGCCTAATCGCTCTATGTATTACGCCATGGGCTATGAAGAGGCGGATTTCAAGAAGCCTATGGTGGGGGTGGCGAATGGGCACAGCACGATCACGCCTTGCAACTCTGGGCTGCAAAAGCTGACGGATGCGGCGATTGACGCAATCGAAGCGGCTGGCGGCAACGCGCAGGTGTTTGGCACGCCGACGATTTCTGACGGCATGGCGATGGGAACCGAGGGTATGAAGTACTCGCTGATTTCCCGCGAGGTGATTTCTGACTGCATTGAAACCTGCGTGCAAGGCCAGTGGATGGACGGTGTGCTGGTAGTGGGTGGCTGCGACAAAAACATGCCGGGCGGGTTGATGGGCATGCTGCGTGCCAATGTGCCAGCGATTTACGTCTACGGCGGGACGATTTTGCCGGGCAGATACCAAGGCAAAGACCTGAACATTGT
>JANMTB010000020.1:0-8537 GCA_031390045.1 Polaromonas sp. | reverse complement strand
CTGCATTTGGTAGAACGGGCCTTCGTCGTGGTTCAGCCCCAGCCAAGCCATGCCTTGCAAAATCACATCAACCGCTTCTTGGCTGGAGCGCTCAACATCGGTGTCTTCAATCCGTAAAATAAAATCGCCACCGGTGGCACGCGCAAACGCCCATGGGTAAAGCGCGGAGCGGATATTGCCTAGGTGGATAAAGCCCGTGGGCGATGGCGCGAAGCGTGTGCGCGTTTTGTGTGCTGAGTTCTGTGTCAAAGTAGTCATCAAATACTATCAAATACTAAGAAATGCTATTTAGGCCAATAGCCAAATCATTCTGCACGTCCACGGTTGCCTCTAAACCCACAGCCACGCGGATCAAACTTTGCTTGATGCCGGCAGTCTGCCGTTGCACTTCTGTCATGCGCCCGTGCGATGTGCTGGCGGGGTGGCAAATCAGCGTTTTGGTATCGCCCAAATTGGTAGTGCGAAGCAAAAACTGGGCGCTGTCTAAAACATGAAACGCTTGCTTGCGCCCGTCTTCTGCTGAGCCCTTATTTTTCACATCAAACGACAACACCGCACCACCCAAGCCTTGCCCTGTAGCGTTTTGCTGGCGCATCGCCAGAGAATGTTGAGGGTGGCTTTTCAAGCCGGGGTAGTACACACGTTCAACGCTGGGGTGCGACTCTAGCCACGTCGCCAACGCCAAGGCGCGCACCGACTGCGCTTCCATGCGAATGCTCAGCGTTTCCATGCCTTTAAGCACAATCCAAGCATTGAACGCTGACAGCGTCATGCCACCGCTTTTCAAGATGGGGAGTAATTTTTCAGTGATGAGTTGTTCACTGCCGCACAAAGCACCCGCCACCACACGGCCTTGCCCATCTAGGTATTTCGTACCTGAATGCATGATCAAGTCCGCACCCATGGTCAGCGGCTTTTGCAGCGCTGGGCTGGCAAAGCAATTGTCCACCGCCAACAATGCGCCACCGTTGTGTGCAATATCCGCCAAGGCTTGAATGTCGCAAACCTCGGTGAGCGGATTCGTTGGCGTCTCAGCAAACAACAGCTTGGTGTTGGGACGCATCGCCGCTTGCCACTCGCTCACATCGGTTTGGCTCACAAACGAGCTTTGCACACCGAAGCGTGCCAATTCTGAACCGATGAGCTTGATGGTTGATCCAAACATGGAGCGCGAGCACAACACATGGTCACCTGCGTTTAGCAGACCCAAACACATCATCAAGGTTGCGCCCATGCCAGACGCGGTTGCTATAGACGCTTCTGCACCTTCTAAGGCTGCCAAGCGGCGCTCAAACGCGGTGACTGTTGGGTTGGAATAACGCGCATAAGAATAGCCCTCTTCTTCCCCAGCAAAACGGCGTGCAGCGGTAGCGCTGTCGGGTTGTGCAAAGCCGCTGGTTAAATAAAGCGCCTCAGAATTTTCACCGTATTGGCTGCGATCTATGCCGACGTGCTGCGCTAGTGTGTCTAGGTGCAAATTCGGGGGTAAATTTGATTTCTTAGAGGATTCGCTCATGATGTTTAAATTGGATTCGGCAATGCCAGCCGCGAATTGTCTTCTTGATCTTCCGTTTTTTGAGCACTTGCGGTGCGGCTATCGCGCATTCGCGTTAAAACGCCATCGGTGATGTCACCTGTCACGTACACGCCATCAAAACACGAGGCATCGAAGCCTGCCAACTGCACATTACCCGCGCCAGCTTTCGGAGCCAATTTTAAAATGGCTGATTTCATGGCATCCACGTCTTGATAAATCAACGCATCGCAGCCGATGATCTCGCGTATTTGCTCGACTGTGCGGTTGTGCGCAACCAGCTCGTCTTTGGTCGGCATATCGATACCATAGACGTTAGGGAAGCGCACAGGCGGCGCAGCACTGGCCATATAGACTTTGTTAGCGCCAGCATCTCTGGCCATTTGTACGATTTCCTTACACGTGGTGCCACGCACAATGGAATCGTCCACCAAGAGCACATTGCGGCCTTTGAATTCGCTCGAAATAGCGTTGAGCTTTTGCCGCACTGACTGCTTACGCACGGCTTGACCCGGCATGATGAAGGTTCGGCCAACATACCGGTTTTTCACAAAACCTTCGCGATACGGTAAACCCAGCAAATGCGCCAATTGAGCGGCGCTTGGGCGGCTGGATTCTGGAATCGGAATCACCACATCAATATCACTTGGTGGCACGGTTGAGACCACACGTTTTGCCAAGGTTTCGCCCAAGTTCAAACGCGCTTGGTAGACCGAAATACCGTCCATCACCGAGTCAGGTCTTGCCAAATAAACAAACTCAAAAATGCAAGGATTCAACACCGGCTTTGCCGCACATTGCTGCGCATGAAGATTACCGTTCAAGTCAACAAATACCGCTTCGCCAGGCTCTAAATTGCGATCAAACGCATGTGTTGTGCCCTCTAATGCTACAGATTCACTAGCAAACATAGTAGATATCACGCCGGCTTTAACCGTTTTACCCATGCACAATGGGCGAATACCAAACGGATCGCGAAAAGCCAACAAGCCATGTCCTGCAATCAACGCCACCACCGCATACGAGCCGCGCACGCGTTGGTGCACTTTCGCAACTGCTGCAAAAACATCCGCTGGTTTCAACGGCATGCCGTGCGTGGCTTTTTCTAACTCATGCGCTAGGACGTTGAGTAAAACTTCAGAATCACTCTCCGTATTGATGTGGCGATGATCTGTTTCAAACAACTCAGATTTCAACGCATGCGCATTGGTCAAATTACCGTTGTGCACCAGCACGATGCCAAACGGTGCGTTGACGTAAAAAGGCTGTGCCTCTTCTTCACTGAACGCATTGCCAGCCGTCGGGTAACGCACTTGGCCCAAGCCACAATTACCGGGTAGAGAACGCATGTTACGCGTGCGAAACACGTCTTTGACCATCCCTTTGGCTTTGTGCATGAAAAACTTACGATCCAACTGCGTAGCAATGCCTGCCGCATCTTGCCCGCGATGTTGCAGCAGCAGCAGCGCGTCATAAATCAGCTGATTCACTGGAGCGTTACTAACAACGCCAACTATTCCGCACATAGATTTCCGAACTTAAAAAGAGATTTAGTTTGAGACATGGATAGATGTATTTAAAGCAATATGTTTACGGTAAATATTTTGAAAAATCTTGCGGCAGCAGCGGTTTGATCTTGATCAGCACACCTGTTAAATAACTGGCACCTTGCGACGCCTGCCAATCAGCTTGACTGCGCAGTGCCGTCATGTTCATCACCACAGCGATGGCCAGTATCAAAATCGCACCGCGTATCAAACCAAACACCGCGCCTAATGTGCGGTCAACTGGTCGCAGCCCCACTGCGGCAACCAACCGCTTAATCAACTGCACCAGCACACTGGCCACAAATGCTGAGCCAATAAAAACAACGACAAACCCAGCCGCATAGCGCAACGACTCGGCCGAACCCTCCATCGGCAACTTCGCCGCCATATCAGGCGCATACCATTGCGCCAAGACAAAAGCGACGATCCAGACAAACACCGACAGCACCTCATACACCAGCCCGCGCCAAGCACCCAAGAGGAACGACAGCCCCAAGATGCCTAACAATATCCAGTCAACGAGCACCATATTTTGTAGTTCGCTAAGTTTTAAGAAGTGGTTTGATCTGCGGTTTAAATTACAACGTCAAAATCGCAGCGGGTAAATCTAAAGTTTTGATCTTTGCTGCAGCTTTCTCAGCCTCTGCCCGCGTGCTGAAAGGCCCTACGCGCACTCGGGTGCGCGTACCCTCTTTGGTTTGCGCCACGTTGGTGTAGGTTTTCATGCCGGCACGCTCCACTTTTAAGCGGACTTGTTGTGCTTTGTCGTTTTCAGCAAATGCCCCGACTTGTACAACAAATCTACCCGCTGATGCATCCGCAACACTTGCAGATTCCGTCTTTGCTTCAGCTTTAGGCGGCGCTTTGCCTTCTAAAATCGCCATCGCTTTGGCGGCTTCGTCGTTCGCAGGGGGCTTAGGTGCTGGCTTCACTTCGGGTTTAGAAACAACTTTAACTTCGGCTTTCGGTTCTACTTTGGGCTCGACTTTCGCTTCGACTTTTGCTTCCGGCTTTTTCTCAGCCTTGGGAGCGACAAATTCTTCTTTGGAACTCAAGCTAGCAGACGCGGCTGCAGCGGCGGCGGCTGCTACAGACGGTGTAACAGGAGCAACAACCTGTGGCGCTGTAGTGGTAGTTGCGGGAGCAGCAGCTGCAGCTGGCGCAGGAATGGTCGCCGTCGTCGTTGAATTTGGTTTGTCTTTGTCTGGCATGGTGATTTGTATATCCGCCGGAATGGGTCGCGGCTGGCTGTCAAACAACAACGTGAAAGCCACAATACCTAAGGCGACCAATACGACCGCGCCAATCAAACGTTGACGAGCACGGGTGCGCAGGGTTTCTATGCTGTCGATGGGGACATTTTTTGTGGGCGCTTGGTCTTCGTCGCGCTTGCTGGATCGGGTGCTAAATATGGCCATAAATTGATGCTTACTTGGTAGCTTAATAGACTGTAAATTTAGACATTAAATTAGACGTGTCGGGCCTGCAGCCGTGGCACGCCATCTTCCAGCACGCCGCCCACTGTGAAGAACGAGCCAAACACCACGATTCTATCAGTGGGGGCTGACTGGGCGATTGCAGCGTCTAGCGCCATTTTCGGGCTGCTGTAACAGTGTGCTTCAACGTCTTTTCGGGCTTTTTCGCCAGTTTTCTTATCCACATTAACGCCTTGCCAAATGCTTAACAAATCCGCAGCCTTAGCCGCCCGCACAGTCGGCAAGTCGGTGAAATACCACTTGTCGACCAACGGATTCATCCTTTGCAACATATTTGCCAAGTCTTTGTCAGCCATCGCCCCAAAAACCGCGTGGGTACAAGGTGCAAAGCCCATCGCGTCTAAATTCACCGCCAAAGCCGCAATCGCGTGCGGGTTGTGTCCCACATCCAAAATCAAATTCGGTTCACCCGGAATGATTTGAAAGCGCCCCGGCAGCTCGACAAAAGCCAGCCCGTTGCGCACCGCCTGCGCGGTAATCGGCAAACGCTCTCTCAAAGCGGTCAAAGCGGCGAGTACACCCGAAGCATTCACCAACTGGTTCGCCCCGCGCAGCGCCGGGTAGGCCAAGCTGGCAAAACGCTTGCCCCCCCGCTCCTTAGAAGTCGCCCAAGCCCATTGCAATTTGTCACCCGAAAAGTTGAAATCGCGCCCCACCAGCCACAAATCCGCGCCAATCGCCTCCGCGTGCGCCTGCACCGACGCTGGCGGCATCGGGTCGCTCACCACGGCGTGTTTGCCAGCGCGCATGATGCCCGCCTTCTCAAACCCGATTTTCTCCCGCGTGTCGCCCAAAAACTCCATGTGGTCCAGGTCGATGCTGGTGATGATGGCGCAATCCGCATCAATGATGTTCACCGCATCCAGCCGCCCACCCAGCCCAACCTCCAAAATCGCCACATCAAGCTTGGCGTTGACCATCACATCCAGCAAAGCCAAGGTTGTAAATTCAAAGTAAGTTAAAGATATTTCACCCCTCATCGAATCAACACGGGCAAAGCTTGCTATTAATTCAGCAGCTTTGACAGGTATTTCCGCGATCCTCAGCCGCTCTTCAAAATGCACCAAATGCGGCGAGGTGAAGACCCCCGTTTTGTACCCCGCTTGGCTCAAAATCGACTCCGCCATCGCGCAGGTCGAGCCCTTGCCGTTCGTGCCAGCCACGGTAATCACCGGGCAGTCGAAGCGAATAGCCATCCGCTTCGCCACCTCACGCACTCGCTCCAACCCCAAATCAATCGGTTTGGCGTGCAGCTTTTCGCAGTATTCCAGCCATTCGGCCAAGGTTTGGAAGGTTTTAGAACTGTTTGAATGCGTCGTCATCTACGTATTTTCCCTTATGTTGGCGTAGATGACGCGAAGATCACGCAATTCAAGCCCGAAAATACCCAAATGATCACCTTATTCGGCATCCCCAACTGCGACACCGTCAAAAAAGCCCGCGCCTGGCTCACAGCGCAGGGCATTGACTACCGATTCCACGACTTCAAAAAGCAAGGCGTCCCGCCTGAACGCCTGAACGCGTGGATGGCGGCGGTCGGCTGGGAAACGCTCCTCAACCGTAAAGGCACAACGTGGCGCAAACTCGATGCCGCCACGCAAAGCACGGCAGTAGATGCCGAATCGACAGCTAAGTTGTTGATTTTGAATGCAAGTTTGATCAAACGACCTGTGCTGGAGTGGGCGGATGTGGCGTCTGGAAACGATGTTTCAGTTGGGTTTGATGCTGAAAGTTGGGCGAAACGGGTTTAAATACTCAAAACCGTCCAAAAATACATCAAATATGGCTATAGCCGGCGTATTTATTGACTTAATAGCTATATTATTTATAGCAAAAATATGAATTCTGCAACTCTTTGAATAACCAATAACTGTATGCATAATTAGTTATTTGTTCGAATTAACGCATCCACAAAAAACCCTTGCATACTTCATTTAACGCATCTACAATAAATATCAATTGCCATGAAATTAATTTGGGATGAGGCCAAGCGGCAGAGAAATTTGGCTAAGCATGGGTTTGATTTTGCCAAAGCGGGCATGGTGCTTGAATCGCGCTATCGCTTGGACATAGCTAGTCCGCAGAAGGGTGAAAACCGGGTGCAGTCTTTTGCGTATGTCATGCGACAGTTGTGTGTGCTGACGGTCGTTCATCTTGAGCGTGATGGTGCGGTCAGAGTGATTAGTTTTCGTCCTGCAAATGAGAAGGAATCGGAGGTTTACTATGAATGGATCGGTGGTGAAAATGACTGAGCGCCAAGCTATTTTGAAAGCTATGAAAACGCCACCTCCAGGCGGGTATTACGTCTGGGACGGCGCGGATGAAGATGATCGGCCGCTGAGCGACGAAGAGCTGCAAAAAGGATTATCGACAGCGATTAAAAAGCGCGGTCGTCCGACTGGCAGCGGCAACAAAGAACAAGTTGCCATACGCTTTGACAATGAAGTTTTAAGCGCCTTTCGCAGCGCAGGGCCAGGCTGGCAAACGCGTATGAATGACGCGCTGAAAGACTGGTTACGCACCCATTCAGCGGCTTGATTTCGCGCTTTTGCAAAGTTTAGGTAAAAACCTACTCAGAACCCTCAAAAAAGCAATGAATACGCCTATAGCCAGCTTATCTATTACCTAAGCAGCTATATTATTTATAGCGATAATCACTTTTCTTCACAAACAGTTACAACAGCTTTACACAAGCGTAGCAATACTGGGTCAGCTATCCACTCAGAGCAGCCGTTGTATGTTCACTGAAACACATTTGCGCATGGTGCGCTGATGGCCTCAGTTTCTAGTCCGCAAACATTTGGACTTATTAGGAGCTAAGACATGAAGAATATCGTCATTAAAAGTATTGTCTCCACAGCCTTATTAGCCGCTACAGGCGTCACTTTGGCGCAATCTGGCCCGGCTAATGCGTATGGCTTTGTGATCTCAAGTACACCAGTGTTGCAGCAAGTGACAGTGCCCAAGCAAGTTTGCACCACCACAACAGTTCAATATGTGCAGCCCAACGGCGGTGGCGCTTTGATTGGTGCGGTCATTGGCGGCGCGCTGGGGAACCAGATTGGCCGTGGACATGGGCAAGATGGTCGTGCTGTGGCCACTGTGATTGGCGCTTTAGGTGGCGGCTTGGTGGGCAACCAAATTGAAACGCACAACTATTCTGGACAGTACCCAACCCAGTCTTGCCACACCAAAAACACGGTAGAAAACCGCACTGTGGCGCAAAATGTGCTGTATGAATACGCAGGTCAGCGCTACACGGTGCAGATGCCAGCTGAGGGCAGTTTCCGTCAAGGCGCACAAATTGCGTTGTACATAGAAGCACCAGTGCAAACAGTCACCTATACACAACCAACGTATCTGCACTCGCAGCCAACTTTTGCTCCGATAGCACCCATTGTGTACTACACGGGTTTTGACCACTTTGCACCGCGCTATATCTCCAGCGAGCCGTACTACCGTCATTCGTATGTTCGCCCCCACGCACCTCGGGCTGCTCAACAACCAGTGTACAACCCAGTGCGTCAAGTTCGCCGTGACTATGGGTATGAGGACTACCGCAATTGGCGTTGAGAATCTAATCATGGTAATTTAGGCGCACAGTCTAGAACCAGCTAGAGTGCCTTAAAATCAGGGGTTGTGCATTGCAGCACAGCCCCTTTTTTATTGATGAACTTATCTACCATGTCCACAATCACCCCACATTTCCACAACGTCACCGTTTCCACCACCGCCAGCGTTTACTTTGAAGGCAAATGTGTGAGCCACGGCATCACGCTGGCGGATGGCACCAAAAAATCGGTCGGCGTGGTGCTGCCGTCCACCCTGACTTTCAACACCGGCGCGCCTGAAATCATGGAATGCACGGCTGGCAGCTGTGAGTACAAATTGGCAGGGACTGACGCTTGGTTGAAGTCTGTGGCGGGTGAGAAGTTCAGCATCGCGGGTAACTCCAGCTTT
>JANMTB010000225.1:0-24866 GCA_031390045.1 Polaromonas sp. | reverse complement strand
GCATCTCGCTGGAGCTGCTTTCACTGACTGAAAAGGCGTTTAAAAAGGAAGGTGACCCGGCAAGATGGAAATCGCTCGTCGCAAGTACCATCAAACAGCGCAATAAGAAAGGCCACTGGCCGGGCAAAATGCTGCAGGTGTCAACGGCGGGCTTGGCGGCCAGCGTTCAACCGTTCAGCAGCGCGAATGAGGCGGGTATCAGTGCCGGCAGCGGCCGTTCGGCCAAATACGCAGCAATTCACCAGTTCGGCGGGCAAGCCGGACGCGGCAAAAAGACGACGATACCAGCGCGACCGTATTTGCCGATGCGCCAAAATGGCTCAGAGCTAGACTTGACCGATGGCGCAAGGAAGTCGATTTTGGAGATGATGTACGATTACGTTGAAAAATAAAGGCGCAAATTGCGCCGTTTAGTTATTTTCACTGAATGAAAGCCGTTTTTACTTGTCATCCCACCAAGTTCACGTTAATCCCGAAAAGTCCCGATTTATCGCCCAATTTTCTATTCATTTATCGTGGTTCGGTTCAGCGGACACGCCTTTGAGCACATAGCCGCGCGCACCCGCTTTGAGTGCTGCGAGTAACTTGTCTTTGTCTTCGGAGGCTGTCAACATGATGATGGTTACCGCTGGACAGGCCAAGGCTATTTTCTCGTCTGTGACAATGCCATTCCAGCCTGGCATGCTGACATCTAACAACACCACATCTGGCATCAATGCCAATGCCAGTGCGAACGCTTCCTCTCCACCAGCTGCTTCGCTGACCACCTTAAAATCTTCCATGGTTTGCAAAGAATTGACAACACCTTGACGAAACATAGGGTGATCGTCAACTACCAAAATTTCGAGCACATTATTCATTTGAATCCTCAATGTCATCGTCTAGATCAATATCGATGATGGGTAACGTTACTAATACGGTTGTACCTGCGCCTAAAGTGGTAATTAATTGGAAAGAGCCACCTAGCACTTCAATGCGCTGGCGCATGCCTGCCAAGCCTAAACGTTTCTTTTTAATCGCCGCTTGAGGATCAAATCCAGGTCCTTTGTCACTGATTTCAAGGATTAAAAAGTTCGCCCGCAATTTCAGTGCAACATTGCATGCGACATTGGGGGCATGTCTGTAGATATTGGCTAAAGACTCCTGTAAGACACGGTAAATAGCGATTTTGTCTCTAAATGATGTTTGCACTGGCTGGTTGGGTAGTACTAAACCCACCACAAAGCCTGTTTTTATATTGAAATCTCGTACAACGCGTTCTGCAATGGCGTCCACCGAGAGTAATGCGATATCTGGTAATTCTATGTCTGCAGTCATGGCTCGCAAGTCTTTTATTGCTGACTCAATTGCCGTTTTGGTTTGACGAAAACCATTCGACCACTCAGTCGGGATAGGTTCGTTTAATGCGTTGCTTTAAGCCAGTGCATCATCTAAGTTTTTGATTTGCATCAATGCAAACCCAAGATCTTGGCTAGGACCATCGTGAATATCAGCAGAAACGCGCCGCAGAAAATTTTCATTGAGCAGAGTTGCACGCTCAGCTGCTTTGATCACACGCTCCTGCAGAAGGATGTTTTGCTCATTGAGGATAGTAAGTTCGTCGATTTTATGTTTGAGCTCGGATTGTTGATCCACAATAGTTTTGCTGCCACGTCGCACCAATATGAACAAGCACAAATACATTAGGGACATAATAGAACCGACCCAAGTCCAACTGCTGAACTGAGCAGAATTGGCGAGGCGATCTATTTCATCGGGGAGTTGGTAGAACTCCGCAGCTGCAATAACTCGACCAGAGCGATTTTCGTGAATTGGCGTATAAGTTTCAATTAGCCGAGGCAAGGGTTGCCCATGGTCTAACTGCTCAGCAGCCGAACGGATACTTATTTCTGAAAATATTTTCCCCGAAAGAGCAGCGGATAAACCTTCGTCGAGTAGAAATTTTTTACCAATAATGGCAGGGTCTGTACTAAATAAGACAAGACCATCTTTATTCCAAATCTTCAACGAAGTAATCTTCTTCCCTAATATCGTCGCTTTGATATCTGTGTTTAATAGTTGTATTTCATCGCTGCTGAGTCCTGTCCTGTTTGCCAATGATTGAACATGAGGACTTATAAATGATTCAACAAACAGTGCTGTCACACTGCCCATACGCTGTACAACACTTTCTTTGATTTGATTGCCAATCCACCAGCCAATTGCGAGCGAGCCCAGCAATATCACTGGGAAACTCACCATCAAAAATTGTTTTGACAATGACAGACGCCGGAATAAGCTAAACATATAGCAGTTTACGGATGGTTAACAATATACAAATAAAGTTACTAATTTCACGTTTACTATAATTTTATTACGCTTTGTTGGCTATGGACCAAAGTCTGAAGCTACATTCCATCCAATGCAGAGTTGATTCAGGTCAGACAATGCCAATATCAAGCTTTGTGGCAAAACTTTTCAATTTAATCAAAATTTAGAATAACCTTCATGGACTGCGTTCTGTCAGCCGCCAAGGCAAAGGCGCGTCCTGCGTCGCGGTACGACAGCGTAGCTGAAACGAGAGGTTTGAGATCAACAAGTCCTTGGTTGATCAGATCAACCGCTACGCCAAACTCTTCGTGAAAGCGAAAAGCGCCGCGCATGTCAAATTCTTTCGCGACGATGGTGTTGAATGGCAGCGTTAGCTCTTTACCCGACAGGCCGAGTTGAACGATCACACCGCGTGGGCGAATGACATCAAAGGCGGCGCGTAAGGCTCTATCATTGCCACTGGCTTCAAACATCACATCAAACTGGCCTTTTTCGCTGGCATAGGCGGACAATGCATCAGGAGACGCTGCCACGTTGATCGCTTGATCAGCGCCAACTTTGACCGCTTTGCGCAATGGTTGCTCAAGCACGTCTGTGGCCACAATCAGTGACGCACCGGCACGCCGCGCCGCTATGATCACCATCGCACCTATTGGGCCGCAACCTGTCACCAGAACCTTGCGACCCAAAAGTAGCCCAGCGCGGTTGACCGCATGAAGTGCGACCGCTAACGGCTCTGCCATCGCACCTTCCGCGTCTGTCACACCATCGGCCAATTTGTAAGCCTGACTGGCACCGACAACAATCTCTTGCCTAAAAGCACCTTGCACGTGCGGCATGCGCATGGCACTACCGAAATAGCGCATATCCAAGCAATGGTTTTGCAAGCCCAGTTGGCAAAAGCGGCATTGTCCGCATTGCAGGCTAGGGCTGACGGCGATGCGATCACCTATTTTTAAATGCTTCACATCAGATGAGACTTCATCAATCGCACCTGCAACTTCATGCCCCAGAACCATAGGCTGTTGAAGTCGAATAGCGCCAAAACCGCCGTGTTGGTAATAGTGAAGATCGGACCCGCAAATGCCGCCTGTGCGAATGCGTACGCGAACTTGGCCGGGCGCGACTGCAGGCGTGGGATAGCTTTCAACACGCAAATCACCAGAGGAATGTATGACCAGAGCTTCCATGTCTTATTTTTGTCCTAAAAATTAGTTTTGATATTGCTTTACAGTACCGACAACCAGCCGCCATCCACATAAATAATTTGTCCATTCACATAGTTCGACGCGGCTGACGCCAAAAAGATAGCGGTTCCGACCAGCTCGTCCGGTCGACCCCAGCGCTGCGCCGGGTTGCTGCTTTTCACCCAAGCATCAAACGTCGGGTTGTTGACCAAGGCTTCGTTCATGTCCGTCACGATATAACCTGGGCCGATCGAATTCGCTTGAATATCAAACTGCGCCCATTCAGCAGCCATCGCTTTTGACAGCATTTTGATACCACCCTTAGCCACTGTGTAGGGTGCAACAGTAGCACGCGCCGCTTCGCTGGTGAGCGAGCCAATGTTGATGATTTTGCCGCCAGATTTTCGAGCAATCATGCGCTTTGCAGCCGCACGACCTGTGAGGAAAGCAGATGTCAAGTTGGTATTGATGACGCGCTGCCAATCCGCTAGCTGTAAATCGACCAAGGGCTGTCTATGCTGAATGCCGGCGTTGTTGATCAAAATATCGATATTGATGGATTGCGCATCAAAGTTTGCAAACGCAGCTTCGACGCTGGCTTCATCGGCTACGTCAAAAGCTGAGCCTTCAACATCAAAGCCCATCGCTTTGAGTTTTGCGACTGCCGCAGTCACATCGTCATTTTTTCGGCTGTTGACGATGACTTTGGCGCCGGATTGCGCCAAACCCTGCGCCAGTGCAAAGCCAATGCCGCGCGTCGAGCCTGTGATCAAAGCGGTACGACCCGTGAGGTCAAATAATGAAATTGAATTTTGGATAGTCATTGCTATAAATCATAGCCAAAAAACTGATCAGATATCGTACAACCAGATAAAAGTTGCGGCTATGATGACAAACCATGTACCAACCGCCGCAATTCAACTCAAAAAATCGTGCCCAAGCGCTGAACATCATCCGCGCGCAGCCCTTAGCATCACTCATCAGTGCGGATGACACAGGTTTGCCGTTTGTGACGCATTTGCCGCTACATGTGGAGGAGCGGGGCGATGGGCTTGTGCTTTGGGGGCATTGCGCTAAGCCGAACATGCATTGGAAATATCTGCAGGCTAGACCACAAGCGGTGGTGACGTTTTTGGGACCTCAGGCGTATTTGTCGCCCCAAATTTACCCCGACTTGGCGCGCGTGCCGTCTTGGAATTACGTTGCTGTGCATTGCACCGTACTGGCGACGCTGATTGAGGAGCCAGAGGCGAAAGACCAGCTGTTGAAGAAGCTGATTGGTGACCATGAGCCGCGCTATAAACAACAGTGGATCGATTTAGGCAAAGAATATCAGCACAAAATGCTGAAGGGTATCGTCGGTTTTGAACTGCATGTTGTTGATTTGCAATGCAAAATTAAAGTTAATCAACACCGGCCGGAGTCTCATGCCAAGCTTCATGAGATGTATGCGGCGGGGAATGACGATCAGCGAGCACTGGCGGATTGGATGGTTCGGTTGGGGCTGAAAGTCACTCAAAACGGTGAGGAAAAATAACCATGCGCATGATTTTCAGTCTGATCAGCCTACTTCTCGTCGTTGCCATGATAGCCATTTTGACCAAAAAACAGTTATCAGCCGTGACCCAATTACCTGATGCTATGACTCCTGCGACCAGCAATTCAACCACTTCTTCAAACATCGCCGAGCAAAGCAAACAAACGCAAATGCAGCTGAAAGACCAAGTGAACGAGGCCATGAAAGCTGCTACTGAGGCTCGAGAAAAGGCTTTGGAGAACGGAAATGCCGATAAACCTGCTGATAAAACGGGTTCTGCTTACTAATTTTGCGTTAGCAATCGTTTTGTGTCGTTCAATGTCGTTATTTTATAGCATTTTCAGGCTGTAGACAGTGTATTTCTTGACTAAGAAGCTATTAAAATTATAGCAAAGGTAGTAAATACGGTTGCTTTTTATCGTTTTGCTGGCAAATCCCACCACGGCAATACCTTGCGAAGAGACTGCACTTCACCGCTTTTTGAAGCCGTATAGCCTGGAATGGCTGCAATCACCGCTTGCCATTGCGGCGTTTGCAGCAAAGCTTGTAGCGCGACAATGCCGGGTTGCACCAACGCTGATTTAAGGCAAACCAAGTGGTAATGCTCCTGCGCCAGCGGCACGAACGCTAACCCAGCTTGAACGGCGGCAGCTTCAATGCCCACGCCTGTGTCTGCCTGGCCGGATTGCACGGCATGGGCGACTGCCGCGTGCGACGGCTCGGTGTACTCGTAACCATTGATGTCAGCCGCATTCAGGCCTGCGGCGGCGAGCAATTCGTCCAACACGACGCGGGTGCCGGTGCCTAAGGCGCGGTTAGCGAAGCGTATTTGTGTTCCTTTTTGGCTGCGGACTAAATCAGATAAACCTTTTAAATTCATGGGGTTACCCCGCACAACCATCAAACCTTGCGTGCGCGTGGCAAAGCTGATGATTTTGTGCAATCCCGGCTGCAACAGCGGTTTGTAGATGCGTTTGGTCAAGGTTTGCAACTGCGGATTTGCTAGCGTATGAAAGCCCGCCATGACGCAACGCCCCTCGTTCAAGGCGCGAATCGCGTCCACACTGCCGGTGAAACGAATATCCAAGTGCAAATGCGGCAGTGCTAATTCGCGCAACTGCCCCAGGGCATCGTCATGGCTGGCGTACAGGGTGACGACGTGGCTGGCATCGTCAAAAGCCACGGCGAAAGAGCGCTCTAGCTCGGCGCGCAAAGCTTCAATTTGCGGTGCTAACCGCGCCTGCGCCTGGCGCTCGGCCCACATCAGCTTGCTGCCAAATTCGCTCAAACGGGCAGATTGGCCTTTTTCCCAGATCAGCAATTCGTCGCCCAGTTCTGTCTCCCAACGCTTCAGCTCGCCCCAAACATGGCGGTACGAGAGTCCCAGCTGCCGAGCTCCCGCTGAAATTGATCCTTGGGTGGAGACGGCTAGCAGCAAATCAATCAAAGGGTTGCGTACCGTCGCTGGGCTGGCGTCTTTGCTGAGCGTGTAGTGGAGTTGTAGCCTATGCATGGCAGTTCATATCGCTGGAAAATAGATTAGTTGATACGATAACGTATCTTTACTATTATCTTAACTTACATTCTTCAAACTTCTATAAATTATGCAAATTTTTACCACATTTAAGCACATATCCGGCGTATTTATTGCCTCATTAGCTATTAATAGTATAGCAGTTTCAAATGTTTTAGCACGAACGATTGTGGTAGCTTCTACGACCTCAACCGAACAATCTGGTCTGTTTGGCTACTTGCTGCCCGAATTCAAAAAAGCCAGCGGTATCGATGTCAAAGTCGTCGCCTTAGGTACCGGCCAAGCGCTGGATATGGGTAGACGTGGTGATGCGGATGTGCTGTTTGTACACGACCAAGCAGCAGAAGAAAAACTGATCGCTGATGGTTTTGCGGTGAAGCGTTTCCCTGTGATGTACAACGACTTTGTGCTGATTGGCCCGGTGGCAGACCCAGCTAAAGTCAAAGACAAAGACATTGTGGAGGCGATAAAAAAGGTGGCCGCAGGCAATGGTAATTTCATCTCACGCGGTGACAAAAGCGGCACGCATGCTGCGGAACTTCGTTATTGGGCGCAAGCTGGGGTTGCAGAGCCTAAATTCAGCAGCTACAAACAATGCGGTTGCGGCATGGGCCAAGCGCTGAATATGGCTTCTAGCCTAGGCGCATACGTTCTGGCGGACCGTGGCACGTGGCTCAGCTTCAAAAACCGTGCCGATCTGGCAGTTTTGGTCGAAGGCGACACCAAGCTGTTCAACCAATATGGCGTCATGCTGGTCAACCACGCCAAGCACCCGCAAACCAAGGTAGTTGAGGGACAAAAATTTGTTGATTGGCTGGTTTCAAATGCAGGACAGGCAGCCATTGCCAGCTACAAAATTGGCGGGGAGCAGCTGTTTTTCCCGAACGCTATCAAATAGACTATTTTGCCGTTCGCACTGAGCTGGGCTAAGCTAAGGGTTTCGACTGGCTCTACCTGAACGGATGAAGCGATTTTGGTTGTAACATTAGTGCATGTTCAAAGCGCCACACAGCAAAGAAACCGTAAGAGACGCCGAATTCATGGAGCTAGCCCTGCATGAGGCGCAAGCGGCTGCATTCAATGGTGAAGTACCGGTTGGTGCTGTCGTTGTGAAAGACGGCGTCGTTATCGCAGTCGGGTGCAATTCACCCATTACGGACCACGATCCTACGGCGCATGCCGAAATCAAAGCCCTTCGCGCGGCAGCGCAAGTGCTGGGCAATTACAGGCTTGAAGACTGCGAGCTATTTGTAACTTTAGAGCCGTGTGCCATGTGCGCGGGCGCCATGCTGCATGCACGCCTGAAACGTGTGGTTTTCGGCGCACCAGATGCCAAAACCGGCGCGGCGGGCTCGGTCACGAATTTGTTTGGCAACATTGCTCTGAACCACCAAACTGCTGTGGAAGGCGGTGTGCTGGAAGACGAATCTAGCTATATGCTGCAGCGCTTTTTTCAAGACAAACGCGAGATCCAGAAACAAGAAGCCAAACGCAAGCACCCACTGCGCAGCGATGCTTTGCGCACACCTGATACTGCTTTTGATGACCTCCCTGACTATCCATGGCAACCGCACTACACGAGTAATTTACCCACACTTGCAGGGCTGCGATTGCATTATTTGGACGAAGGCGAGGCTGACAATGAAATCGAAGCCTTCAGCCAAACCACCTACCTGTGCCTGCATGGCAACCCGGCGTGGAGCTATTTGTATCGCAAGATGATTCCCACGTTTTTAGAAGCAGGGGCGAGGGTAGTAGCGCCAGATTTGATCGGCTTCGGCAAAAGCGACAAACCAAAAAAAGACGCATTTCACACTTTTAGTTGGCACAGGCAGGTCCTCATCGAGCTGATTGAGCGCCTAGATTTGCAAAACATCGTGCTTGTGGTGCAAGATTGGGGCGGTTTGTTGGGATTGACTTTGCCGCAGGAATTTCATGGAAAATCTAATCGGGTCAAGGGCTTGCTGGTGATGAACACCACTTTGGCTACAGGCGATGCACCGCTAACAGCCGGATTTCAAGCTTGGCGCGAGATGTGCCGCAAAAACCCAGAATTCAAAATCGACAAACTCTTCGCTCGCGGCAACCCGCAGATGAGCGCCACCGAATGCTCCGCCTATATGGCCCCTTTCCCCGACAGCGGTTACCGCGCCGCCACCCGCGCGTTTCCGCCCATGGTGCCTGATGACGAAGACGCCGACGGAGCAGCCATCTCTCGCAAAGCCAGAGAATTTTGGGCAAACGAGTGGGATGGCCGCACGCTCATGGCTGTGGGTGCACTCGACCCCGTGCTTGGGTTAGACACCATGCGCGAGCTGCAGCAAACGATTCGCAACTGCCCCGAGCCATTGGTTTTAGAGCATGCGGGGCATTTTACGCAGGAGCACGGTGAACAGATTGCTGAAATTGGGGTTCGGCTGTTTGAGTGAAACGTGATCGTTGGCATACTCCTATTTGCTATTATTTTAGTAGCCGTATAGGCAATAAATACGCCGGCTACAGCCATATTTATCCTGTTTTAATCGGTATAAAGAGGATTTTTAACTGTAATTGAAGCTAAAATCGAAACATGAGCCATATTTACATTTATTCCTCCTCTGGCGCAGTGCGCGACAAGGCGGCGTTTAAGCGCGGGGTTAAACGGCTGCAAAGTTTGGGGCATGAGGTCGAAGTCGATGCAGATGCCTTGAGCAGCTACCAGCGCTTTGCGGGTGATGACGAAACCCGTTTGGCCGCCATTCACCGCGCTGCTGCTAGCGGTGCCAACATGACGATGATTTCCCGCGGTGGCTATGGTTTAACGCGGCTTTTGCCGTCTATTAACTACAAAGCTGTGGCAAAAGCGATTGAAAAGGGCACGCAATTCATCGGTTTCAGCGATTTCACGGCTTTTCAAATGGCGTTGTTTGCCAAAACGGGCGCCGTTACGTGGACTGGCCCTGCGATTTGTGATGATTTTGGTGTCGGTTTAGCTAGTAAAGAGGCGGACGGTCATGGCGATATTGCTGCAGCCTTGCCAGACGACATCATGGAAGCCTGTTTTGACGATTTGCTGTGTGGGCAAGGTGAGGGCACGGGCTGGCGGCAACACAAAGATGCCACTACAGTCAGAGATTATCACATCAAAAACGCTGTCTTGTGGGGTGGTAATTTGACGATGTTTACCGCTTTGCTAGGTACGCCTTACATGCCTGCTGTGAAGGGTGGCATTTTGTTTTTGGAAGATGTGGGCGAGCACCCGTACCGCATCGAGCGCACCTTGATTCAGCTCTTGCAAGCAGGGGTGTTAGCGCAACAAAAAGCCATAGTTTTAGGCCAATTTGGCAACTATAAGCTCGTACCGCATGACAGAGGATACAAATTTCAAACTGTCCTTGACTGGCTGCGCAGCCAGTTGAAAATCCCGGTTTTGACGAATTTACCTTTTGGCCATGTACCAACCAAGGTGTGTTTGCCGTTCGGTCGCAAGGTCGATTTGGTGGTGCAAGGACGCGATGCTTTGATTGTTTGGGGATGATTTTGAAACGATTATTTTTGCTTATTTTCTCACTTTACATCTCGTTATTAGCTACATATTCAATAGCGCAAGAGTCAATAAATACAGCGGCTACAACTAAAAATAAAACTAAATTAGAGCAACCTTGGCTGATCATTGGTGGTTTAGCACATCACAGCTGCCGCACTTGTGGTTTTCGAGAATCCAACCCTGGCATCGCGGCGCAGTGGCAATCCCCTTGGTTTGAAGAACTCACTGGTTTAGAAAACACCCGTTTAACTGCGGGTGCGTACATCAATAGCAATGACCGTAACAGCGTCTATGCCGGCGCACAATGGCTGCCTTGGTCATACGGTCCGGTCAAACTCGGTTTGCAAGGCGTCATCATCACTGGCTACAAAGAGGCAGCCATCACACCTGTACTGTTACCGCTCATTTCTGTCGAAACGCAGCATGTGGGTGTCGATATATATGCCGTGCCTAAGTTGGCGAAGGTCAGCTCGGCAGTGTTTGCAACATTTAAAGTGCGGTTTTAGAGAGGGTTAAAGGGTTTCCCCGAGGTGTCGTGAAATAGTTTTTAAGCTTATAAACAGTGACAGATCGAGCCAGACCGAGGCTGTATCGTTCAATCAATAACAATCATAAAAGGATAGACATGAAAAATTCTTGGAAACTTGGCCTGCTCGTCACGGCTGTTGCACTGACCGCTTGCTCTACGATGACAATGCCGCCACCGACACGGCCTAGCGCTTGGGCTGCCCCCGAAGTTCTGGTTGCGCCTTCCTCTTTTCACGGTGTTCATGGCTTGGCGGTAGACGCGAAAGGGCGCTTACTCGCTGGCACGGTGCTGGGTAGCAGCATGTGGGAAGTAGATCGCACAACGGGGGCTACCAAGGTTCTGATTGCCGCGCCTGATGGGGAGGCAGACGATATCGCCATTGGGCCTAAGGGCGAAATGGCTTGGACATCGTATTTGCAAGGCATCATTCGTTACCGTGAAAACGACGCAGCGTCAATTCGGATTTTGGCCAAAGATTTAGCGGGTATCAACTCGCTGGCGTTCGATCAAAAAAACGGCAAACTCTATGCGTCGCAAGTTTTCTTGGGCGATGCGATGCATGAAATCGATGTGGCAGGCGTAAAACCGCCGCGTTTGATTGCCAAAGACATGGGCGGCTTCAACGGTTTTGATGTTGGTCCAGACGGCATGCTCTACGGCCCGCTGTGGTTTAAAAAACAGCTGGTCAAGATGAATCCGGCGGACGGCGCGATCACGGTGATCAACAGCGACTACAAAACACCTGCTGCAGCAAATTTGGACGGCAAAGGCAATTTGTGGGCAGTTGATACCTTTACCGGCGAGTTGAGCAAGGTAGAGCTGGCAACCGGTCGTAAAACGGTGATGAAGCAGCTCAAACCCGCACTAGACAACTTAGCCATTGCGCCGGATGGCATGATTTATGTTTCCAACATGGCGGACAATTCCGTGCAGTCGTATAACCCGGCGAATGGTGACACAAAGTTGTTGACCGGTGGTAAGTTGGCTGTGCCAGGCGGCATCAAGTTGGATGGTGACACGCTATGGGTGGCAGACTTGTTTGCCTTCCGTGAAGTCAACGTCAAAAACGGCGAAGTGAAAGACGTGTTCCGCATGCAAGCGTCCGACATGGAGTACCCGTTTGCGGTAGGCGTATCGGCCAAGCAGTTTGCTCTGTCGTCATGGTTCACAGGTTCGGTGCAAATCATTGACCGCGCAACACGCAAAACCGTCACCACGATTCATGGCCTCAAAGCGCCAACAGATGCTTTGTTTTTAAACGATGGCAGTGTGGTGTTCATTGAAATTGCCACGGGTGATGTGACGCGTGCCAGCGGTGCAGATTTCAAGGAACGCAAAGTTGTCGCTAAAGGTTTAGCTGGCCCCGTGCAAATGGTGTTAGGCAGAGATGGTGCCTTGTATGTGACGGAAGCTGCTGGCAATTTGACCCGTATTAACATGGCTGATGGTACAAAAACCGTTGTGGCCGACAAGCTGGCGCTACCAGAAGGCGTAGCGCAAACGCCTTGGGGCAGCTTCATCGTTGCTGAAGCAGCTGCGCGCCGTTTGGTGGAGATCAACCCCGCCGACGGCTCACGCCGGACGGTGGCTGAAAACTTGCCGATTGGTCTAGAAGCTGGCCCAGGTCTACCGCCGCCAAACGTGCCTACAGGAGTAGCCGTGGGTTCAGATGGTGTGATCTACATGAGCGCAGACCGCAACAACGCCATCTACAAAATCAAACCTCAGCGCTAATATATTTATAGACTATCAAGGCGCTGTAGTGGCTGGCAACTTCAGCTAAAAACCGTGTGAAATCCACGGTTGCTGCGTCATCGGCCTTGTCTGAAATTGTGCGAACGGCAGCGAAGGGCACTTTGTAGTCGTAGCAAACTTGTGCAAACGCAGCGCCTTCCATTTCTACAGCTAACGCGTGCGGCAAATCATGTTGCAATTGCTTGGCTTCTGCCGAAGTTGAAACAAACCTATCGCCACTGACGACCAGACCTGTATGAACTTGCGGTTTGTGCAGACCATAGGCTTGAATAGTTGCAGCTTCAAGCGTGCTCGGCAAATGTGCAATAACGTATTGACTAGCCTGCACAAGCTCCCGTTTAAGAGCTTCGTCAGCGCTGAGTGTGGAAGTACCATAACCCGGTAGCTCATAGCGCGGAAATATCGGTGAGGCATCCATATCGTGCTGCATAAAGCTATCAGCAACCACCACATCGCCGATATTCACGTTTTTGCCTAATCCGCCGGCAACGCCTGTGAAAACGATGCGTTCGACCTTGAACTCTTCAATCAATATCGTCGCTGTGGTCGCCGCTGCCACTTTGCCAATGCCAGAGAGCACCACCACCAGATCATGCCCATGCAAATGCCCCACCCAAAACTCTCGCCCAGCATGAACTTGTTTGTGCTCATCAGGCATGAGTTCAAGTAGCTTAGAGAGTTCGTCGTGCAGGGCGCTGACGATGGCGATACGAGTCATGGTAAGGCGATTAAAAAATTTGTAAGCTTAAAATTTAAAAAAATAGTGATCTACCTAAAGAAAATATAGATAAATCACAGAATAGAACCTCGTCAACAATCTAGTGTGTTGGGAAGCATACTAAATATACAAGCATTCTTTCAGATTAGCTTTAGCTTACCCAAACAAAGATATTGATGTCTAAGATTGAAACTAAAGTCACATTTTGTAGTGATTAAATGCGAGGAAAAATGAAGAATTGGTCCCTAGCCTAGGATGACAACAAGCTACAGCGCCGTCCTACATGCCATTTGAAAAGTACAACCTAACATGAGCAAAAGTATGGCAAAAATGTCGATTTACTCATTCTAGGAGTGTTAAATGGTAAAGCTTAACAAGACCGCAATATCAAAAAACGATCAGGAAAAAATAAAATTATTGCAAACACAAAATTTGTCGCAACTGGTTACGCATAACAAAGGAAAAGCCAAAGAGCATGGTTATGCTAATGCTTTATCACCTTCGAAAGGTTCTACAGAATCGCCAGAGTCTAGATTTGTTTCAGCCAGTACGGTCTCTGAAGACATTAACAATCTTAAAGTAGGTACAGCTGCGGTTGAAGGTTTTAACGCTACGCTAGATTCACTAGATCGTGTGCGCGTTGATTCAACAGGTCGCATGTTGACAACAAACCATGGTGTCCCCATCGCTGACAACCAAAATTCCTTGAAGGCAGGCATTCGTGGACCTGCTCTATTGGAAGACTTTATTCTTAGGGAGAAAATCACCCATTTTGACCATGAGCGCATACCAGAACGCATCGTCCACGCCAGAGGATCAGCAGCACATGGTTTCTTTGAATGCTATGCACCTTTAGACGAGTACACCAAAGCTGCTCCCTTTAGCAAAAAGGGCAAAGTAACACCTGTTTTTGTACGTTTTTCTACAGTAGCAGGAGAGCGGGGATCTAAAGATACAGCGCGCGACGTGCGTGGCTTTGCGGTTAAGTTTTATACCGATGAGGGCAATTGGGACTTGGTTGGTAACAATATGCCTGTATTTTTTATTCAAGACGCGATTAAATTTCCTGACCTCGTACATGCAGTTAAACCCGAACCACACAATCAAATGCCCCAAGCGGCTAGTGCACACGACACATTTTGGGATTTTGCATCACTGATGCCAGAGTCTAGCCATATGCTAATGTGGGTGATGTCAGACCGCGGGATACCGCGCAGCTACAGCACGATGGAGGGCTTTGGTGTGCACACTTTCCGATTGGTTAACCAAGCAGGTAAGTCGGTTTTTTGTAAATTTCATTGGAATCCAAAAGCGGGTACACACTCGATGGTCTGGGACGAGGCGGTAAAAGTATCAGGCGCAGATCCTGATTTTCACCGACGTGACCTATGGGATCGCGTCGAATGCGGTGCTCACCCTGAATGGGAGTTGGGTTTGCAAATTTTTACGGAAGAACAAGCCGACAAATTTAGCTTTGACATATTGGATGCAACCAAGCTGATACCAGAAGAACTAGTCCCTATTTTGCCAGTCGGGCGCATGGTACTTAACCGCAATCCAGATAATTTTTTTGCGGAAACTGAGCAAGTTGCCTTTTGCACTGCACACATCGTGCCTGGTATAGATTTTTCTAACGACCCTCTTTTAGCAGGGCGTATTCACTCCTACATGGACACGCAGATATCAAGACTAGGTGGACCAAATTTCCACGAAATTCCTATCAATGCGCCTCTTGCTCAAGCACATAACAACCAGCGCGACGGTATGCACAGGCAAGCTATCCACCGCGGACGAGTATCCTACGAGCCAAATTCGTTGGCGGGAGGCTGCCCCTTTCAGGCGGGTGCAGAGCAAGGTTTTATGACATTTCCAGCACGTCAGCAAGCTGACCAAGAGCAGGCGAAGGTACGGGGCAAACCTGAAAAATTCGCTGACCATTACACACAAGCGACACTGTTTTACGAAAGTCAAACACCGATAGAAAAATCGCATATTGCTGCGGCATTTCGCTTTGAGTTGAGCAAGCTGACCGTACCTGCCATTCGAGAACGCGTAGTGTCGTCTTTGCGTAATGTGTCCGAAGAATTAGCAGGCAAAGTAGCTGAAGGTCTAGGTATCAGTCCCATGCCAGAGCCTATGCCGCGCGCGTTAGCCAAGCCTGCCAAGCCTGAAATTAAAAAATCACCTTCGCTATCTTTGATGGCAAGGCCGGGAGATGGTTCAGTCAAGGGGTTGAAAGTCGCTGTTCTGATTGCTAACGGTGTTGTCAGCAAGTCATTATTGCAGCTGCGCGATGCCTTGGTAGAGAAGGGCGCAGTGGTCAAACTGATTGGCCCACGCATCGGTACCACCTCCACATCAGATGCAGGCGATCTAACAGCTGATGCGTCCTTAGAGAATGAGCCAGGATTTTTGTTTGATGCGTTGGTACTACCCGATGGCGACAAAGCCATCGACGCTTTGGCTCAGTGTCCGCAAACTACTGATTTTATTAAAGACCAATATTTGCACTACAAAACCATCTTAGCTTTGGGTGCAGGCAAGAAATTACTTGATAAAACCGGTATCAACTCTGCCGCTGTGATGGACACTGATAACCACGGACTCATCGTGAGTCCAGCAAACAAGACTGCTGCAGCCATTGAGAAGTTGATACCTGCGCTTGCTATCCAAAGACATTGGCAGAGAAATGCCGTTCTGCAATAAATCAAATTCAATAATTTTAAGAAAGAAAATATGAAAATACTAATGGTTTTAACCTCACACGATAAACTGGGCGACACCGGCAAAAAAACAGGATTTTGGCTTGAAGAATTTGCAGCTCCTTACTACACTTTTATCGATGCTGGGGCGCAAGTTGTCGTTGCATCTCCGTTAGGCGGACAGCCACCTCTAGACCCTGTTAGCGATGAGGCTTCAGCACAAACCGATGCGACACGTCGCTTTAAATCCGATGATGAAGCACAAGCAGTACTCAAGTCCACTTTAATTTTAAAAACCGTTACAGCAGACGACTTTGACGCTGTTTTTTATCCCGGTGGCCACGGTCCTCTATGGGATTTAAGTCAAGACGCTCATTCGGTAGCATTGATCGAGGCCATGCTCGCATCGCACAAACCAGTTTCTGCAGTGTGCCATGCACCCGGCGTACTGCGCAACGCCAAACTCAATGGTAGATCCGTAGTAGCAGGCAAAAAGGTTACCGGATTTACCAATACCGAAGAACAAGCGGCTGGGCTTACTGACATAGTTCCCTTCCTCGTAGAAGATATGCTTAAAGAACGAGGTGGACTTTACTCCAAAGCAGATGATTGGCAGCCCTATGTAGTCACAGATGGACTGTTGATTACAGGACAAAACCCCGCGTCTTCGCAACCTGCAGCAAAGGCATTGCTTGATAAGTTAAAGCAATAGGGATCTATACAGTGCGACTTCATGTTATTTTGGATTGGAAGAGATGAGGCCGCACAGCAGTTCGCCTTGGGCATTGCAGGAATGATTGGTCCTGCCGCCACAGTTGGTATCAGCGAAATAGCACGAAATTCTAAAACTGAAAGTGACTCTATAGTGAGTGCTTTTATCAGTGTGGCACTAACTATTGTTGGCGCAACGACTGTGTTGGCTGAAATGAGAGGAGCCTTCACTTCCATTTGGTCGCGCTCGCGATCCGATGTTATTGGTATAAAGAGTCACACTTCCGTGACAGAGTCGAGCGTATCTACTCCAAAAAATAAAGCTGTTTGGGACTTTATACGCAGCAGAGCCTTATCGCTGGCAGCGCTGGTCTCATTGACGTTCATCTTAATGGTATCCACTTTGCTGAACACCGTGTCTACGATTTTAGTGGAAGCGGTTCTTCGAATGTTACTGGCGACCCTTGTGGCAACAGGTTTATTTTTAGTTGGCCGTGCAGTGATAGGTATTTATATATCAAGTGCGCCTCAATTAGATATTTATGGTGCAGCTGCATCATTGGTAGTGCTAATGATCTGGCTGTATTACGCCATGCAGACGGTACTTTTTACTGCATGCTTGACGGCGGTTTTAAATAAAGATTAATTCGGCTCTGAAATATCTACTTTTAATTCTTTAGCTTTTGGTAAACAAGATTTATTTTTTCGCCACGGTATGTAGCTTTTTGCCTTCTTACCCTTAAGGGAAGCGAACGGGACGGTATCAGGTATTTTTATTCACGGTGTGGATCGCACGGCTGAGGCAATGGCCAACTAGGCACTGGCCCGGCGTGAGCCCGAAATACGCAGCGTTAGCGAGAACACCCCTGATGTGCTGACGCGTTTTGATCGATAGTTTCGTTATATTTTTGGCAACTCTGTCATTGAAAAAGTGACAGGTCTTCCTGCGGCAAAAATTTTGGGTAAAACCATACGTGAAGTGGGCTTGGCAGAAGATCTTTGCTTGCAGTGGGAGGAAGCCATCGCACATGTGTTTGATCACGGTGAGCACAAATCGATGGATTTTTCCTATCTAACCCTAGATGGTATGCGCCATTTCTCGTGCAGGTTGGTGCCTGAGTTTAATGAACAGGGGCTGGTGGAATTAACGCTGGCAGTGACGCACGACATTACGGATCGCCACGTTTACGAGCAACGGCTGCTGGAGCAGGATGTGCGGAAGGACGAATTTCTGGCGACGCTGTCGCATGAGCTGCGTAACCCGCTGGCCCCCATACGTACCGGTTTGCACGTGCTCAAACTAACACCCAAGGCAGATGTTGTTGCCCGTACCTTGCCAGTGATGGAGCGCCAGTTGAGTCAGCTTGTGCACCTGATAGACGAATTGCTCGAAATCTCCCGGATCAGTAGTGGCAAGATCGTGATCAAGCGAGAGCGCATTGCCTTTCAAGAAGTTGCCGCTATTGCGCTTTTCCAAGGATTGTAGAAATGAAGATTTGGCGGTTACTGTCTGCAAGTCGGAAAGCAGAAAAACTAATTGCGATGGCATCCTCTTATGTCTGCTTGACCATTTCTACACCTGAACTTTAAACTTTATTTTTTAGATGAAGGTTCGTTAACACACATAGCGCGAATTATTTTTTAAAGACTAGGGAAAGTTTGCACTACCCTCGGCGCAGAGCATCTAAGCAGAGCGGTGGAGACACCTCTGGGACTGCGCGTGGCAGCTGCGATTACATTGGTGCCATCGTGGCTGGAGATGGTGCATTAGCCGATTGGTGTTGGTATGGCAGTGTACTCTGCAGGTGTGGCCTATGTGTGCCAACGTACCGTCAAAGTACCGCCAAGAGCTTAGTCTGCGCCAGAGCCACTCGGTGCATTTTTTCAAGCAGGCAACCTTTTGCCTCGCCTTGATCACTAGTTCGGCGGCGGAGGTCACACTAGCCATCAGTCCACCTTATAGAAGGGTTGATAGCCACTTGTTAGCCACTGACCGAAATTTTCACCTAGATGGTCAACGGTACATACCTGAACATGGTCAAAGTTACTGCAGTCGGATAATCACAGCATCAACTTTACTAGGAATTTTCTTACAGTTTTAACTTTACTAGGAAAGTAGCGTCAACTTTACTAGTGTGGGCGTTTTCAGACGAAAACAGTTACCTCTTCCTTGTAAGCCATTTAACATAATATACAACGTTATTCAGTAAACGTTAATTTTTATGCTAAATCCGTCGTGCGTTGCACACGACTCCACAAAGAAAAGAAACAGTGAAAAGAAACAGTGAAAAGAAGCGTGATGATTGCGTCTTTCAGATATACCCCGTTCAGATCTTACATCCTAACCGTCAAGTGTCAAGGGTTATAGCAATTTAAGCACGAAAACACGATAAATCGTTGCATATAACCAGTTATTTCGACAAAAAGAGGAAGTGCATTTTTAGGGATGCAACTAAATGAATACTTCTGTTTTCTAAATGAAATTTCAGCTTTTAATCATTGAATCTGGCAATAGTAAACGTTGTTTCAAGAAGATTCTGAAATAACTGATTCGAAATATCTGATCGCAATCTTTGATTTTAGATAAGTGAAAAATTGTTGCGAAAATTGGATTTATCCGGCATCAAAGAAAGGGGAGTTTGCTGATTCATGGATCTGGCGGTCCAATTCAAACTGCATAGCTTGCATTTTCTTGCGCAAGGCGACGTTTTCTCTTTCAAGTCCCATAACCTTACAGTAGTAAATTGCTCCAAAGTGGACTTCCCACGCAACGGTTGACACATACTAGCCTCAAATTGAATCTCAAGTCGACTTCAAAAATTGCCACATGTACTACAATGACTACATGTGTTACACGAGAATTTTACATGACTACTTCCATACGCCTTGATCCAGCCGTTGAACAACGCCTTATTCACTTGGCCACCCAAACGGGGCGCTCCAAAGCCTACTATTTGCGTGAGCTGGTGATGAAGGGTCTTGATGACCTCGAAGACTTTTACCTGGCCGACGCTACGATGGAGCGTGTCCGCAAGGGTGAAGAAAAAACCTATACCAGTGCGCAAGTGAGGAGCGAACTTGTCTTGGAACATTAATTACACCGATACAGCCAAAAAGCAACTCAAGAAGCTCGATCAACAAGTCGCACTGCGAATTGTCGATTTCATGGATGAACGCATCGCTGGGCTGGACGATCCTCGGTCAACCGGCAAAGCACTCACCGGGCTTTTGCTTGGAGCATATTGGCGGTACCGAGTAGGCGAGTATCGCATCATCTGCGACATTCAGGATGGCGTGTTGTGCGTGCTGGTGATTGAGGTCGGTAATCGCAAAGAAGTCTATAAGTAGACGGTTCCATCTCAGGCCACCATGAATATGGGTGAATTCGATGCGCTGTAGGAGCCGATTGCAAGTTCTTTTTCTAAAATGGAAACATGCTTTCTTACCGCGGCAGCGCGGCAAACAGCGCTTCATCGCCCACGGTCTGACGGTATGAAATGATCACATCACAGTCATGTGCCAGCGCCGCCAGCTCCTGCGATGAAAGATCGGCCTCGCTGGGGTTGAAGCGCACATCGGCAATGGTCTGCAGCGCGGCTGTGGCTCTGTTGCCGAAATAGTGTGCCAGCTTGCCTTGGGGGTGGCTGACACCCGCTATGGGGTAACAATCATCGAAATAAATTTAGCCGCGATAGGTCATCGGACATTGCCAGAGTAGCGGCTCACGCCATTTATGGTGCACAATGTTGCTGTGAAAGCGCGCCTTATCCCCCACGTGCAGCTGACTCTGGCGGTGCCGGTATTCGCCTTCGACCAACTAAAAGTCATCAACGACTCACTCAACAAGATGTGTCAAAAAGCGGTTTAGTTTCTTGTAAGGCTTATATGCACTCGGATTCTTGCTTCCGCCACATGTGGCGGAGACTCTACAAACAAGAATACTTTTAGTGAAATCACGAGCATTGACCGGTTCGTGTCTTTCAATAGCTAGACACCAGCCTTAAGGCTTTCTCCATTTGGTCGTGCTCAAACGCCGGCGCAAAGTCGTCTAATTCGTGAGGTTGGAGACGCACAGCCACACCGAGCGCTGTGTTTCTCCAGTCTTTGACGGCCTTGCACACATCGGACAGCACCTTCAGAGCCTGGGCCGGTGTCAGTGCAAAGTACGCACATTGATCCATAAGAGCATCCACATCAGTAATAGGTCCTGCTTGCTCTGAAAGCCATGTTTTTGACTCACGCTCTTTATCTGGGAAGGGGTTGATGTCAAAGGCTGGTGCAAGTCGCCATTGCCCTTTATCAACATGCAAAAATCCGTGATTCTGCAAGTGGTCGTCAACATTGGTAATGAGTAAATTGAACACCATGCGACGCCACAACTGCTGGAGGTCTTGGCTTGGTGAGAAACCATTGGCGCGGATGGCATCTGCAATTTCAGTGTAGGAATAATCTAGCTCGCGTGAGGCCTGAAGCATGGATGCCGCAGATAAGTACGGAATACGGCCATGGTCTGCCGTCCGATCAAAGCGCTGAATAATGGCTACGGGAATGCCCTCGATCTCAACGATGCGAGCCGGTGCAGCATCAATTCCAGCTTGTTGGGCCAAGCACAATGCCAACACCTCGCCGCGTGTGACACTTCGCGCGTCGTTGATACTGGGAAACTTGCCAATCGCTAGCCAACCCGTGTTGTCAATCACCGTGCATTTAGGTCGCATGCCACCCAAAGAAGTGCCTTTGCCCTGTAAATACTTCAAGTCTTCCGCTGTTTCCTGTCCTTTTTCAACGGCACGACTGGCATTGAATATATGCTGTAACTCGATCAACGGTGGTGTGTTTCGTCGTCCATTTTCTGCTGTCCTAAGATATTTACCGTCGATATCACCATCTTTGCCTCGCAAACGAAGCGCACCGATACGACTGAAATCATCAACTGCCAGCAAATAGTCCAGCTCCGTCAATGCCGTGATGGTTGCGTCTTTTTGCCTACGTTTGGCATGCTCTCTGGCAATGACGCGCCTACCCCAAGCGTCTGGCGCGGTGTCTGCCAAGGCAAAGTGAAAGGCGGAATCATGCGCAGAAGGCGCTTTACGTTGTTGGTAGCCTGAAATCAAGTCTAAATCAGATGAGATCTTGAACCGATCCGTATTCGTCAGCCAAGTATTGTCATAGATAAAAGCAGTGTTCTCACGTTGACCTTGCTTTACATAGGTCAAGCTGCCGACATGGGTGCCGGCTTGGCCTAGGCAAACATCGACTTGTTGTTTGATATTAATGGCTGATTTCATAAAGCACCTACGCTCATAAAGCACCCTTGGTCTTGAGTTTCGATGTCGGTTTGCGAATACGCTGCGGGAGTTGTTCGTCCATCAGGGTCAAACCGATCTCATCCTGTGCGGTATCCAGTAGATTAGCGAGTGCATCTATTTCACCAAAGACATGCAGCACGCGAGCCAAGAAATGGATGGGTACGCGCATGTCGCCATTTTCCAGGCGTCTGATGGTGGAAATTGACGCACCTGTCCTCTCGGCTAATGATTCTTGTGAAATGTGTCGCCGTCTACGCGCTAGAGACACGTCATTGCCGATCTTACGAATTGCTCGTTCGACTGGCAATGGGACTGGTGGCGATGATTTCTTAATACTCTGTTTGGAGCTTTTAACTTTGTTTGTAGTTTCCATTGGAATGATTATAAAGAAATTGCAAGATAAATCAAATCCCTGTTCAGTGCCAAACAATTCTACGAGCACCATGGGTTTCAATCATCGCCCATTCAGACGATGAAATTAAAGCCGAGAACTGGCTCTTTGCAGATGCCTGGGTCTTAGAAGTTGCAGCCGTATTGCGGCACTAAGCTTTTTGCCTTAATCAACTGGGTTGAATGTGGATGCCGTTTCTGTAAATTACTCCTACCAATGGACGGCATAGCCCTGTTTGGTTCGATGAGTACGTTCCCGCCTCACTCTCCACTTTGGACGGCGTGATTGATTTTTAATCAATTTCACCTCAAAGTTGAATTCCCCTATTTTTAAAGGAGTTCATCATGGAAAGTACATCCAACCGTCAACCGCTAACCCCATGGAACAAAGGAAAAATTGTTGCCCAAAAGACACCCTTTAAACTCAAGGAAATATGGGCCATCCGGTGACAGAACTGCGTGATGTGATCGAAGCCGTGACCGAGTTTGCCAGCCGTGCCGCTGAAAAGCTGCGCAAGCAGGACAGTCTTCGGGGCAAATTTTGGTGTTTATCCGCATCAGTCCGTTTCGATACGAAGCTCAGTGCAGCCGGTCGGTCGTGGTGCCCCTGCGCCGTCCAACGGCAGATACTCCATGTCATGATTGCTTCAGTCGCGCTGCCTACAAACTACCAAGCACTCCAGCGCCAAAAAAAAGAATCTTATTCAAACGTGCTCCTTTGGACGCTTAACGTTTAGAGGCCGGGCGGTGCCGTAGGCGATCCGATGGACTGAAGTTAGATTTGATCCAGATTGAGAGGGCGCCTTATTTATAATAGGTGCCATCTCTTCGGCTCCATGCCCGACTCACCAGCTTGCGCAGTTCGCTGTACGGCACACCACACTGGCCATCGCAATGCACACCAGCCACTGATCGAACGCCAGCGGCACTGTGCCGAAGGCGAGATTGAGGAAGCCGAGATTGACCACTGCCACCTGTAGCAGAATCGACAGTGTGATCGCACCCCAAAGCCACGGATTGTCGAACAGGTGCGTGAACGCGCTCACAGTGTCCGAGCGCGCGTTCAAGGCGTTAAACATGTGAGCGAAGACGTCATTTGGTTATACGGTATGGGTCAAGCCGATTCACTATGCGTGCATGCAAGGAAGAATGCATCATGACTTCTGTAACTTCGCGCCTGCAACTCTCCGGCAAAATCTTCATCCTTTGCCGCATTTGGTTGGTTGCGGCGCGTACTTTCTTTTCCTGTGCCCCACCTTGCTGCCAGTAAACCCGCGCCAGATCGCCATGATGTTTGCTGAGTACAGTCTGGTGATGCTCGCTGTCAACGCTGTGCTTATTTTGACTGGGTTGCTCGAGAAAATATCAGCGCGAACGCTGATGAGCGTGGGATTGATACTGGCGATGGTCGGTCTCGCTGCGCTCGCGCTGCAACGCGCTGACGTCTCGATGTACTTCGGCATCGAGTTCACCTCGGCGGGCACTGGTCTCGTGTTGCCATTGATTGCCTATCTCGCCGCTGGGGTTTCACAACACAAGCTTGGAGCCACCGTGGGTGGGTTCGCTGGTGGGTGGATGGGCTATTTGGTGCTGTCGCCCAGCAGAGCTTCGCATGGCTTGCCCTGCCACTAACGGCGTTGTTGGCGATGCTGATCCTGCGCCCCGGCTCATGGTCGGTGATTCCTGCCCAATCCACTCGCAGTCTTGCAGGTATGCCTTAAAGGGATTAGCACGATGCTCGTTGAGACAAAACAACAGATAGAAGAAGATTTACCCAACTCCCGACTTTTCACCGTCGACATTGCGTTATGTGTGATAACACACGGACGACGCATTCAAACAGATGCAGTATGCATTTATTCGCGAATAAAACGAGTAGCTTTTTCACTATTTTATTCACCCACCACGCATCCCAATGCTTGCACTTTAGGAGAAATCATGAACACCTTTCGGACTCTGTGTTTTGGCGCGATGCCCCTTCTGTCCACCAGCGCCGCGTTGGCGCAGAACAGCAACATGATGGGCGGCACGTGGGGTGGCGGCTGGATGGGGGGATACGGCGGGATGTGGATGCCGATTCTGCTCGCCATCGCGGTAGTTGCACTCGTCGTATGGATCGTCAGGCGCGGCGGCAAATGATCCCTTAGCCCACGCTATCCCAGTCCAGACTTTTTAATATTCCAGCCCAGTTTTTTTAACCCACCGAGGAGTTTGTCATGACCTATTTTCGACCCATTGCACTTGCCGTTGCCATCAGCGGCGCCAGCCTGCTGGCCGCCTGCACCACAGCCCCGGCAATGCCAATGGGCTCCGCACCAGCCAGCAGCATGGCAACCCCCGAGCGCATGGCCGCGATGGACGGTCAGATGAAGACCATGCGCGACATGCACACGAAGATGATGAACGCCAAGACACCCGAGGAACGACAGGCGCTGATGGGCGAGCACATGAAAGCCATGCAGGGCGGCATGGGAATGATGAAAGGCATGTCTGGCATGGGCGACGCTAAAAGCATGCCGGCCGACATGGCCCAGCGTCAACCGATGATGACGCAACACATGGCAATGATGCAGATGATGATGGACATGATGTCGCAGCGCATGCCGCCGGCCTCGGGCAAACAGTGAGGACGATGCCATGACTCACCCCCAGCAAGCT
>JANMTB010000223.1:0-9664 GCA_031390045.1 Polaromonas sp. | reverse complement strand
TGTTTGGCGAACCTGTGCCCGGTTTGTACGCTGCTTTGGCGCTGTTGGCTGTGGGCGCAATTGGTTATGGCCTGAGTTTGCGCTTTTACCTCTTGGCACAGCGAGCCTTTGGAGCAGCGCGCACGGGCTCAGTGTTCGCCTAACAGCGGCGCCAGCAGGGTTGAGACGCTTGCGCCCAGTGCAGATTTGACAATCACGACTTGGGCAGGGTCACGATCTGCCACACCGCGCGACAGGGTGTTGTCCAGCCCCCACGCAGCCGTGGCTGCCAGCACGGCTAATAAACCCAGCAACTGTGCATTACCCGCCAAGCCCTGGTCTGCCACCAGCACAATGCCACCCGCCAGCAAGAGCAGCATGGCCGTGGCAACGCGTTTGTCCATGCTTTCGCCATACAAACGCCAAGCCAGGACGACTGTGAAAAGCGCCTCTAAAGTCAGCATCAGGGATGCGCTGGCACCACTGGTGCGCTGCAAGCCCCACGCCAGTGCGACAGGGCCGATGACCGCACCGAAACTCGCCATGGCGAGCAGTCTGGGTAAGTCACTGCGTTTTAATTTTGCTTCTAATTCAACAGGTTGCCGCATCCACAGCGCCATAAAGGCAGCACCTGCATACAGTAGTGCAGCGGTAGAAAATGCCCCCAAACCTTGACCAAAACGCTGTACCAGTGGCGTGCTCAAGCCAAAAAGTGCAGCTGCCAATAGCGCCAAAGCGCCACCGCGCAAAGCGGGGTGGGAAGCGCTGCTTAACCAGTTTTTGAACGAGTTCAGAGGCGTGATCACCCTTTATTTGCCTGAGTGGTTGGCTGCAATGAAGTTGCCAGCGGGCGTGAAGAACATGTACAAAGCTTCTTTGGTTTTGTCTTGTGCGGCAGCGTCTTTGAATGTGATCTTCCATTCTTTGCCTTTTTGACCATCAACCAAAACCAGTTGGTCATGCTTGATGGTTTGCCAAGAAGCGGTCAATTTGCCGCTTTTGACCAGCGCGTCTCTGCGTTGATTAGCGCAACCAATCACGGTACTTTCAGCCGCTGGCTTTGAGCCGTGAAAGTGGCAGTTGCTGTCTTCGCCCGCAAAAGCAGCAGGTGTCATAGCGAAAGTGGTAACGAATGTGGCGATAGTGAATAAATGTTTCATGGTTTTTCCTAAAAAGTTAAATTAAATCGAAGGGTTATCGTCAATATAAACAAGAGACATCAAAGTTTGTCTCGATCAGTTTGTACGGATTTTTCAACATCCATGTCTTGATGCAAGTGCAGATGCTCCTGCGCAGGGAAGCGAAAGCTGTCTGGATGATCATCATGCTGGAAACCGTGCATCTGAGTAAATAGCAAATAGATGCCAGCATAGACTAACCCCATGTTGGCAACGTAGCTAAAACGCTGAAACGAGGCGCGCTTGCGCCAAATAGCAAGTAGACCCACCATGACTAACAGTGCTGCGATCTGCCCCAGTTCGACACCCAAGTTAAAGCTCAGAATACGCATTAACATGGGGACGGTTTCTTCACCTAGCGGCAGTTGTTGTAAACGTGTGGATAGACCAAAACCGTGCAAAAGTCCAAAACCAAACACAACAGCCAATAGATTAGGTGATGACTTCATACCGAAGTGTTTTTGAAAACCTCCGTTATTGTCGAAACCCTTGTAAATCACACTGAGGGCGATGATGGCATCTATCAAGTAATAGTTCCACGTAATTCCGTAGAAAGTGGCGAAGGTCAGCGTGATACTGTGCCCGATGGTGAAAACGGTAACAAATTTAAGAATATCCTTAAATGATGTCAGAAAAAACATCACGCCAAAAAGAAACAGCAAATGATCGTAACCTGTCAACATGTGGCTCGCTCCCAAGCCGATGTACCTGAGATAACCGCCAGACAGCATGCTCAGACGGTCAGCCTCAGAAATACCGTGCGCAAAAGCCAGCAAAGGAAAACAGCTAACGAATAGGATTAAAAAACGAAGTAATGGTTTGTTTTTAAGCATAAATAATGAATTGAAAACGGATTAAATATTTGGAAACTTGGAAATGCGAATGCGCAAGCTGCTAAGCAGCATGACGAAAGCAAACCAAATAGAAATAAGTCAGCCGTCTGTGAATACGGCTGACGCAGACTTCAAGACTGAAGACGCGGGGGGCGAAGAAGCCCCTCTAAAGTCGGTGAAGATTGTGTTGCGCTCAGTGCTGCAACAAATGTCTGAGGAGCTGCTAATGACAAAGCAAGTGTGATTGTTGATAGCACCCCAAGTGTACTCATGCCACTATCAGCATGTTGGTGGTGCAAGCCTTCCGAGGTATCTTCAATATGGGCGGATGCATCATCGTGGTGGTGATGCGTCGCCTCTAGGGTGTGCATGACGCTGTTATCAATGCTTGCAGCTATTTTTTCTATGGAAAACGGACTCAACATAGCCATGCTTTGCCAAACAATGGCAAATATCAAAAATAGACTGCGCAGAGTGCGATTCATGGAGGTTGATTATATTGGAAAAGTCTCACATCACTTTTGCAATACTCGCGCAAACGTAGTCAATATTTTTACTGTTCAGTGCTGCCACACACATGCGGCCGCTATCAGTGCCATAGACGCCGAACTCGTTGCGTAAGCGCACCATTTGGTCTTTGCTCAATCCGCTGTAGCTGAACATGCCGATTTGGGTGGTGATGAAGCTCATGTCGGCCTTCACACCTGCTGCTTTGAGTTTTTCTACGAAGGCGCTGCGCATGGCTTTGATGCGAACGCGCATTTCGCCCAGCTCGGTTTCCCACATGGCGCGCAGGTCTGGATTGTTCAGTACATTAGCGCAGACTGTCGCGCCATGCGTCGGTGGGTTGCTGTAGTTGGTGCGGATAGCGATTTTGAGCTGGCTCAAGACGCGGTCGCATTCTACTTTGCTGGCGCAAGCGACGGACAAAGCACCTACTCGTTCGCCATACAAGCTGAAACTCTTGGAGAAGCTGGTTGAGACGAAGAAGTTGAGCCCTGCGTCGACGAATTTACCGATGACCGCGCCATCTTCTTGAATGCCGTAGCCAAAGCCTTGGTAAGCCATGTCTAAAAACGCGACCAAATTGTTTGCTTTCACAACGGCGACCACTTGATCCCAGTCGGTAGCGGAGATGTCGTAACCCGTTGGGTTATGGCAGCAGGCGTGCAGCACGACGATGCTGTTGGGCGCAGCCGCTTTGAGCGATGCCAGCATGGCGGGAAAGTTGACCGTGCGGGAGGCAGCGTCGTAATACGCGTAGTTGTCTACTGTGAAACCTGCGTTGGTGAACAGAGCGCGGTGGTTTTCCCAGCTTGGATCGCTGATGAGCACTTTGCTTTGCGGATACAGCTTTTTCAAGAAATCAGCACCGATTTTCAGTGCGCCCGTGCCACCAATGCCTTGCACGGTGGCGACGCGACCTTCTTTGATGATGGCAGAATCAGCCCCGAAAACCAAGCCTTTGACGGCGGTGTCATAGGCGGCGATACCGTCAATCGGTAAATAACCACGTGGTTTTGGCGCAGCGGCCATAGCAGCTTCAGCGGCTTGCACACATTTGAGCAAGGGCAGCTTGCCAGAATCGTCAAAATACACGCCCACGCCTAGGTTGACTTTGGCAGGGTTGGTGTCGGCGTTAAATTGCTCGTTCAGACCCAAAATCGGGTCGCGGGGGGCCATTTCGACGGTGCTGAACATGGAAACTGATGACATGAAAAATCCTAAAAGTGGTCTAAACGTGATTCAAAATGAGATTCAAAAACGATATGTTTACGGGCAAACCCTAGGATTTTAGCAGGGCTACCAAGGCTTTTGTCATCTCGTCAGCGCTAATTTCAAGGCAACTGGATGCGTTTTGCCCAGACCATAAGGGTGAAAAGTCGCCACTGCTTAAAGATTCCGCTTTCGCGCGCAATGGCGCAATGGCGCCAGTGGCAAGCGGAAACGCGGGAGCTTTGTCGCACAAAGGTCCCAGTTCCCGCATGATGCGGTTAACGATCCCACGGGCTGGACGACCGGTGAAGAGGTTGGTCAACGCGGTGTGTTGTGAATTCGCGCTTTTAAGAGCAGCACGGTGCAGCGGACTGGTCGTTGCCTCATAGCACAACAAATACGCCGTGCCCACTTGCACGG
Source organism: Polaromonas sp. (assembly GCA_031390045.1). Taxonomy (GTDB): domain Bacteria; phylum Pseudomonadota; class Gammaproteobacteria; order Burkholderiales; family Burkholderiaceae_C; genus Aalborgiella. Next base: position 5,538 of record JANMTB010000223.1, on the reverse strand, counting down.
CAGATGCGCCTAACGCCAAAACCGCTTTCACAGCCGCCGCATCCGCAATACCGCCCGCTGCGATCACAGGAATCTTCACCGCATTCACGACTTGCGGCAGCAGGGCGAAGGTGCCGCTTTGCAGCGTTAAATCAGGGCTCAAAAAATGCCCTCTGTGGCCACCAGCTTCTAAACCTTGCGCAATCACGGCGTCTACACCTTGCGATTCAAGCCACAAAGCTTCTTCAACCGTCGTCGCAGAAGAGATGATTTTGCTACCCGAAGAACGCACTCGTGCTAGCAAATCTGCAGCTGGCAAGCCAAAGTGAAAGCTAACGACAGCTGGTTTGAAAACTTCCAGCACATCAGCCGCTTCATGAGTAAATGGCGCTCTGCCAGGACCCGTGGGAATGTTGGCCGCATCAACTCCCAGCTCGTCGTAATACGGTTTTAAAGCTGTGCGCCACGTTTGTTCACGCGCATCATCGAATGTAGGGGGCGAGTGGCAAAAGAAATTGACGTTGCATGGTTTGTCAGTTTTTGCGATGAGTTGCGTTAACTCCGCTTTTAAACCATCCAAACTCAGCATCGCCCCAGGCAGCGAGCCCAAACCACCCGCATTACTCACTGCAACGGCCAAGCGGTGGTCCTGAACGCCGGCCATGGGCGCTTGAATGATAGGGAATTGGGTTTTAAATAGTGTTAAAAAGCGCTGTTGTGCAGAATTCATGCTTATATTTTAATAAATTAATGCGACTGACAACGATGCTCCTACAACCATAGCATTGATCTGATGCATTCAGCTCTTTCACCAGGGCAACCTCGTGTAAATTGAGGCTAAATAATGTGCCTCGAGTAAAAATATTCGGTATGAAGTAAAAAATGATGGCTGAGGTAAACCTAGGTAAAAAGCCTTCAAAGATGCACGTGAGCGAGTTGAAATAGAGCTCCTTTCAACTTGAACTGGAGTTCACACATGACTAGTAAGAAACTAAACTTTCAATCATTTGCAGGCAAGGCAATCAAATCTGGCTCAGCTACAACAGCTGTTGCACTCACCATTTTGTTAACCACGGCCTCCGTCTGGGCGCAATCGACCGCACCTGCCATGGAAGGCACACCCGCAGCAACAGCGCCTATGTCTGCCAAAGACTTGATGGCTGCTGTCACCAAGTCTGATGCCAACAAAGACGGCAAACTGACCAAAACTGAAGCTGAAGGCGTGCCTGGCTTGGTTTCAAAATTTGAAGCGATTGACACTGATGGCGACAAGATGATTTCAAAAGCTGAGTTTGAGAAAGCAATTCAGTAAACGGTAAAAACTTTAAATAGTTAAGTTAAAAAAGCGCGCCTAGCGTGTAGGAAATGCCTGTTTACTAAGCAGTATCTAGGCATTTTTTATGTCTGCGCAACAAACTGCTTCGGATCATAAAAAAACTGCTCCTGTGCAATGTGTTCGCCTTCCCAGCGCTGGTAGGCGATCTCTTCGAATCGGACTGCAGACCCATTTGGCGCTTCTAGCTTGAAGATCCAGCGAATCACGACAATATCGTCCAGGTGAAAAACTGGGCGAACACAGATCGATTCGCGTGGCGTGTATCGAAGCTGAGCCTGTCTTTCATGCGCCACCAAAACATCCCGTCCAAAACGCGGTGGCTCGTTGTTCTCTTGCATAGAAGCGTTGTCGGCATAAAACTCCTCAATCGCTTCGACGTGTTTGTTGTGCTCGACGCAGGCGATGAATTTCTCTAAAGTCACAAGTAAAGGCATGGTAATCTCCTTTTTCGGTTTAAAAAACGATGTCAGCCGGCGTATTATTTGCCTGTATTGCTATTAATTTAATAGCATATCTGGGTTTTCACAGAAGATCATTCACCCATTGAGCCGCGTCGCGTCGAATAAGTTCAAAGGCTCCACATATTCTGCTAACTCATTGACACGGCTGGCAAACGCCACGCTTTCTGGCACCTTGAAATGCGCCTTCAGCAAGGTCATGCTTTCCCATTCTTCCAAAAAAACCAAACGATTTAGGTTTTCCGCATCCACATGCACCGAATGCAACATGCAACCCGCTTCAAACCGTGAGCGAGTTACGTGCGCCAAACTGAGTTCCAATGCGGTTTCGATTTGCCCTTCTTTGGCGATAAAGCTTCCGGTGACGATGATCATATGTGTACTGTCTTATAAGCCTATGGTCGTTTTATTTATTCAGTGTGTAGCTATTAATAATATATAGCATAAATAGATTATTGTGTTGACGATTTATTTACCACCCGTTCGATACTTCGCCAAAGCCGCCTTAAACCATGGTGCGCTGACCTGAGCCACGTTGTCCGCGCACTTGATCTGGTAAGCCTTGCCTCTCAAGCTGCTCTCAGTCGCGGCGTGTTCGATGAATTTCTCAGCCGACGGCACCATTGAACTTTGCACCTGCTTTGGCGTCTATGTAACTGTCAGTTGATCGTTACTTCAATAGTGTCATGTTGGCTCAAATTCTGGAGTTGTATGTTGCCATATTCGTTCCATTCTCGCAGTATTAAAGCCCCAGCGCGGCGTATTTACTGGCTTGTCTTGCTCCTAAGCGGGGTAGGGACCGTGTTTCACAGCCCATATGTTTCAGCGCAAATCGCACCCAGCGCCACAGAAGTGGCTCGTTACACAGGTTTGCATGCGGCTGCGCAGCGTGGCGATGTGTCGTTTATTCAAGCTAAACCGCACAGCAAGGATGCTTTAAACGCCACTGACAGCTACGGCCGCACGCCGCTGCATGTGGCTACTTTTGCCAAGCAGCGTGATGCCATTCGTGCGCTTGTCAAAGCCGGTGCTGATTTAAATAAGCTGGAAAAGGACCGCTACGATGCCGTCACCATTGCCTCTGTGGCTGATGATGAGGAAACCCTGCGCGTCTTGCTGCAGCTAGGCGCCAGTGCCAAGCTAACCACCAGTCGCTGGGACGGCACCGCGTTGATAGCAGCCGCGCATTTGGGCCACGATGGCGTGGTACGTCAGCTCATCCAAGCTGGAGCACCGCTGGACCATGTGAACAACCTGCACTGGACGGCCGCCATAGAAGCCGTCGTTTTGGGCAACGGAGGCACCCGACACCAAGCGAGTTTGAAAGCCTTGATAGACGCCGGTGCCAACCTGAAACTGACCGATCGCCAAGGCCAAACCCCGCTGCAACTCGCCCGCACGCGCGGATTCAGCGAGATGGTAGCCATGCTGGAAAAGGCTGATAAAAAGTAATTTAAAGCCAATTCAAAGCTACTTTAATGATTAGAATATGTAAAAATAAGCCTCTAGTCGTCGTATTTATTACCTAATATGCTATTAAAAGTATAGTATTTAAGATTATTGCTGGGCTAAAAATTACTTGCTTTTAGCCGTGCTTCGATACTTCATCAGCGCCGTTGTAAACCACGGCCCGCTGGGCTGCACCACGTTGTCTGCGCACCTGATCTGGTAGGCTTTGTTGCTGAAACTGCTTTCAGTCGCCGCCCGATCAATGAACTTTTCAGTGGAAGGAACAAGGTTCAAATTCTGCAAATATTTGTACTTGGTGTGCAAGTGTGTAGCTGCTTCTTTGGCGTCATGCCACGAGCCATTGCGGTTGAATTGGCAGTTTGAGGTTTCCAAAACCGTGAAAAGGTGGGCGATTTCTTGCTTGGTGGCGGCAGGTTCGGCGGCGTGGGCAGTGCTGAAAAGGCTGGAAAGCAGCAAAATCAGGGGGAGGGTGAATCTGGTCATTGGGCGATTGTAGGAAAGAATTGAAACCATAACGTTTGAGTATGAGCCTTGGTTACATCAAATGCGTTTAAACGTGTTACATGGGCAACTATTCGGTAAGATAGCATTTCCGCCAAGACTCAAGATTCATATGTCGCAGATGTCGTCTGTCCAGTTCACTGTAAGTTCATCGCTTTAAGGAAACCCATGAAAATCGAAACCCTCGCAGTGCACGCTGGCTACTCGCCAGACCCCACCACCAAAGCCGCCGCTGTGCCCATTTACCAAACCGTGGCTTACGCGTTTGACAATGCGCAACACGGGGCCGATTTGTTTGACTTGAAAGTGCCCGGTAACATTTACACCCGCATCATGAACCCAACGCAAGATGTGCTGGAAAAGCGCGTCGCGGCACTAGAAGGGGGCATCGCCGCCTTAGCCGTCGCCTCTGGCATGTCCGCCATCACCTACGCGATTCAAACCATCACGGAAGCAGGCGACAACTTTATCTCTGCCAGCCAGCTGTATGGCGGCACCTACAACCTGTTTGCCCACACACTGCCGCAAATGGGCATTGAGGTGCGCTTTGCCGATGCACGCAAGCCCAAAACCTTTGCCGCGCTGATAGATGCGCGCACCAAAGCCATCTTTTGCGAATCGATTGGTAACCCGCTGGGCAATGTGACGGATTTTGCCGCCTTAGCCAAAGTCGCCCACGCCCACGGTATTCCGCTGATTGTGGACAACACCGTGCCCAGCCCCTATTTGTGCCGCCCGTTTGAGCATGGCGCAGACATTGTGGTGCACTCACTCACCAAATACCTAGGCGGCCACGGCACCAGCGTGGGCGGCGCGATTGTTGACAGCGGCAAGTTCCCTTGGGCTGAACACAAAGAGCGGTTCAAGCGTCTGAATGAGCCTGATGTCTCCTACCACGGCGTCGTCTACACCGAAGCCCTAGGCCCCGCAGCCTACATTGGTCGTGCTCGCGTGGTGCCGCTTCGCAACATGGGCGCTTGTATTTCCCCAATGAACGCGTTTTTGATCTTGCAAGGCATAGAAACCTTGGCTTTGCGCATGGATCGTATTTGTGACAACGCCTTAGCCATCGCCAAACAGCTGCAAAAGCACCCCAAAGTCGCCTGGGTGAACTACGCCGGCTTGCCAGACCATGCCGACCATGCTTTGGTCAAAAAGTACATGAGCGGCAAAGCGTCAGGCATTTTGTCGTTTGGCCTGAAGCACACAGACGCCGACCCCCGCGCAGCCGGCGCACGTGTGTTAGACGCCTTCAAGCTCTTCACCCGCTTGGTCAACATTGGCGACGCCAAATCCCTAGCCACCCACCCCGCATCCACCACCCACCGCCAGCTCAACCCCGCTGAACTGGCCAAAGCGGGCGTTTCTGAAGACATGGTGCGACTATCTGTTGGTATTGAGCATATCGACGATTTGATGGCAGATCTAGAACAGGCTTTAGCAGCTGTTTAAATGATAAATACGCTAGATTTTTACCTATAGCCGGCGTATTTATTGCCTAAGATGCTATAGAAAATATAGCATTATTTGCTTTTAACTGTAGACAAACTGAAGTTCGAGTGAGTCGGTTAGAAACCAATGAGGAGCTTGAAATCTAAACTCCAGCCCTCATTTGAGTTTTATGACTGAATCACTCCACATCGTTTGCCCGCACTGCTACACCACCAACCGCGTCCGCTCAGACCAGCTAGGTAGCGCGCCAACCTGCGGCCAATGCAAGCAAGCCCTGTTTGACGGCCACCCCGCCAATCTGGACGAAGCCGCGTTTGACAAACACATCAGCCGCAACCAGAT
>JANMTB010000203.1:0-7896 GCA_031390045.1 Polaromonas sp. | reverse complement strand
GTACCAAAAAAACCGACTTTTCATTGACTTGGGTCTGCGTGTGACCTTGTGCTGTGACGGTGAACGTAATGGAGTGCGAACCGGTTGTCGCGGCATTTGGACTGGCCTGCAAGCGAACGGGTACCCAGCGTGAGCTGGCTGCATCTACTGCCACAACGGTATCTGACATGATTCGCAGACCTTCAATGCCTGTTGTGCTCAGCACATATTGCTGGCTTGTCTCTGTTGCGTTCATAATTTGCAGTCGGTATACGTTCTCAATCTGACCTTGCCCCACCATACGGGCAACAGTTCCCCTATCTCGTACAACATCAACCTTTAGTGGTGTGCGGGTTAGCAAACTCCATAGTAAACCCAACGTCACTGCTCCCAAAACTGCGGAATACACCAAAATCCTAGGCCGAAGAATTCGACGGAACATTGCAGAACGGGACATGTTTTCGTCAATGCCGTTTTGCGTGCTGTTGCGTATCAACCCGCGTGGGTAATGCATTTTGTCCATCACGCCGTTGCACACATCGATACAGGCTGAGCAACTGATGCATTCGTATTGAAGGCCATTACGTATATCAATGCCAGTCGGACATACTTGCACGCACAGTGTGCAATCAATGCAGTCGCCAAGCCCTTTGGCTTGATATTGAGCAGGCGTATCGCTACGTGGTCGGGAGCCTCTGCCTTCACCGCGCGCCTCATCGTAGGTAACGATTAGCGTGTCGCGGTCAAACATAGCACTTTGAAACCGGGCGTAGGGGCACATGTACTTGCACACTTGTTCGCGCATCCAACCTGCATTGCCGTAAGTGGCAAACCCATAAAACAGCACCCAAAATGTCTCCCAAGGCCCTAGCGAAAAGGTCATTACTTCATTGGCTAAGACTTTGATGGGCGTAAAGTAGCCCACAAAAGTAAAACCCGTCCACAAACCTATAGCAATCCAAGCGATATGCTTAGCGCTTTTGCGAGCAAATTTTTGGATATTGAAAACGCCATTGTCTAGACGCATACGCGCTGCCCTGTCGCCCTCTATCTTGCTCTCTACCCACATGAATATCTCGGTATAAACAGTTTGCGGACAAGCGTAGCCACACCATAGCCGTCCAGCAACCGCTGTAAATAGAAAAAGAGACAGTGCGCTGATGACCAGCAAGCCTGTAAGATAAATTAAATCTTGCGGATACAACACAAGATTAAAAATATAAAACCGCCGACTAACCAAATCAAACAACATCGCTTGGCGGTCATTGATAGATAACCATGGCAATCCATAAAACACCAACTGCGTGGCCCACACAAATGCCCAGCGCCAATAATTAAACCACCCGCTAACACTGCGTGCGTAGACTTTTTTTTCTGACTGATACAGTGACACGATAGAGGACGAGTCGTCCACCGCGATAATCGGTATCACACACTGAGATACTGAGGTGCTGTGAATTTGTTTAGCCACCTAATGCTACTTTATTAAGGTGCTTTGGATGGTAATGCTGGCGTTGCCGGCGGGGCTATCGTTTCAGGGAAACTACTAGTCGACAGGCTAAGTACATAGGCCGCCACCACATGAATTTGCTCGGGTGAAAGCTTAGGGGCTTGAGCTGGCATAACGTTATTTTTACCATTTTTAATCGCATTGACGATGGATTCTTCTCCCCAAGCGTAGAGCCAATTGTCGTCTGCAAGATTGGGAGCGCCCAAAGCCTTGTTGCCCTTGCCATCTATGCCATGGCACGCCGCACAAGTGGCATACAATTTCTTGCCGTTGAAGGCTTTAATAGTGTCATGTGGGCTACCAGAGAGCGATAAAACATACTGCGCAAGTGCTCTGATTTCTTCTTCGCCACCTACCGCTGCACCTAACGCAGGCATCACGCCAGTGCGGCCGTTGGTAACGGTGTTGACAATATGAGTCGCCCCACGTTCCCCTAACCATGCGGCATTGCCATTGGTCAAGTTGGGATACGAATTGCCACCACGGGCGTCTGAGCCATGACATTGAGCGCAGTTGTTCATAAATATACGCTCCCCCAAAGCCAACGCGCGAGGATCTTTGGCCAGCGTTTCAATCGGTTGGGCTGAGAAGGCCGCATATAAAGGTGCTACTTGAGCACGTAGATTGGATACATCTTGTTTGTGTTCAGTTTCTGTAGAAGACCAATTTAAAGTGCCTTTAAAGCTACCCAAACCTGGGAAGAACACCAAGTATGCCAACGAGAAAATAACTGTAAATATAAATAACCACATCCACCATCGCGGCAGTGGGTTATTCAATTCACTTAAATTTTCGTCCCATACATGGCCGGTCGTGTTGTCGTCAACATGACCGGGTTGGGTGCTAACGGTCGCCTTGCCAGCTATCCATAGCAGCAAGGCACACGCCAATATCGAGACCAAGCTGATTGCACCCACATACCATGGCCAAAATTCATTTGTGAAATCACTCATAATTTTGCCCTTTATTCGGAACGAAATGGAAGTTGGGCTGCATCATCAAATTGCTCTTTACGCGCAGGGCGATAAGTCCACACCAATATTGCGATGAATAAAAAGAAAGCGGATACTGTAACTACGATGCGCAAATCATTAACGTCCATGATGAGTCCTCCTATTTCAATGCAAGACCTAAGCCCTGCAAATACGCCACCATGGCATCCAATTCCGTTTTACCTTTGAGCTGCTCTGGCGCGTCTGCGATCTCGGCATCGGTGTAAGGCACACCCACTGCACGCAACGCGCGCATATGGTTTTGAATGGAATCGGCATCAGCTGGCGCCTTTTCCAACCATGGGTAGTCCGGCATGATGGACTCTGGCACCAATGAACGAGGACTGATCAGATGCAATCTTTGCCAATCATCACTATATTTGCCACCTATGCGGTGCAAATCTGGGCCGGTACGTTTGCTGCCCCACTGAAACGGGTGGTCATAGACAAACTCACCCGCTACTGAGTAATGACCATAGCGCAATGTTTCGGCTACAAGTGGCCTTATCATTTGGGAATGGCAGTTGTAACACCCTTCACGCAGGTAGATGTCGCGTCCAGCGATTCGAAGGGGTGTGTCAGGAACTACACCTGCAATGGGTTGAGTAGTCGATTTTTGAAAAAACAGCGGCACTATCTCGACCAAGCCACCGACAGCAAGAACAATCAAAACAAGCACGATCATCAGCGTGTTGTTGGTTTCTACTTTTTCGTGTGAAAACGGCATATGGATGTCTTTCAAGCGTGCGCTAAGTTACTGGGTATTTTTGCTTCAGTCGGTTTGCCGGCCCACACGGTCATCCAGACGTTCCAAGCCATGATCAACATACCCGTGAGGTACAAAATGCCACCCAAGAATCGCACGATATAGAAGGGATACGTTGCCTTGACACTTTCTACAAAGGTGTAGGTCAAAGATCCATCAGCGTTAATCGAGCGCCACATCAGGCCCTGCATGACACCCGCAATCCACATGGCTGCGATGTAGAACACAATGCCGATCGTGGCAATCCAAAAGTGCACCTCTATGGCCTTGATGCTGTGCATTTTGCTTAGCCCAAACAAGCGGGGGATTAAGAAGTACAGTGCGCCCATAGAAATGAAGCCCACCCAACCCAAAGTGCCGCCGTGGACGTGGGCAACGTTCCAATCGGTGTAATGGGATAGTGCGTTGACCGTTTTGATAGACATCATCGGCCCCTCAAAAGTGGCAATGCCGTAGAAGGACAACGCAACAATCATGAAGCGAAGAATAGGATCTTCGCGCAGCTTGTGCCATGCACCTGACAAGGTCATCACACCGTTGATCATGCCACCCCAGCTAGGTGCCAACAAGATGAGTGAAAACACCATGCCTAGCGACTGTGTCCAGTCAGGCAGCGCGGTGTAGTGCAGGTGGTGCGGACCCGCCCACATGTAGGTAAATATCAATGCCCAAAAGTGAACGATAGACAATCTATAGGAGTACACAGGCCGTTCAGCTTGTTTAGGGATGAAGTAATAGACGATGCCCAGAAAGCCCGCCGTCAAGAAAAACCCGACCGCATTGTGGCCATACCACCATTGCACCATTGCATCCTGCACGCCGGCATACACCGAATACGACTTCATCCAACCGGCGGGCACTACAGCCGCATTCACTATATGTAGCAACGCCACCGCAATGATGAACGCGCCATAAAACCAGTTGGCCACATAGATATGCCTCACTTTGCGCAAACCAATTGTGCCAAAAAAGACAACAGCATAGGCTATCCAGGTGAGGGCGATCAAAATAGCAATAGGCCACTCCAGCTCAGCATACTCCTTGCCTCGGGTGAAACCCATAGGTAAAGAGATAGCAGCCGCCACAATGACTGCTTGCCAACCCCAAAAGTGAAAAGCCGCCAGTTTGTCAGAAATAATCCTCACTTGGCAAGTGCGCTGAACCACGTAGTAACTGGTGGCAAACAAGGCACAACCGCCAAAAGCAAAAATGGCGGCATTAGTATGCAGAGGTCTTAAACGCCCAAAGGACAACCAAGAAATACCGAAGTTCAACTGGGGCCAAGCCATTTGGGCTGCAATAAACACGCCTACCAGCATGCTGACCACACCCCAGACCACGGCCATCACAGAGAATTGCCGCACAATTTTGTCGTTGTACACGGTAGCTTGAGATGCAGCCCAACCTTTTTGCGATGTTCGGATAACCGGATGTTGAAGTACTGCACTCATTAAAATATCCTTTATCGCCTAAGTTGCAATCGAGTATGTCCAAGCAAACTTAGCTACGGCTTGATATAAATCAAACTTTGGTGATGTTCTGTGGGCTCGCGCTGTTTTGCGGTTCTTCATCCAACAAGATACGCTGTCCTTCTTTCTCAACATCTTCAAACTGCCCCGACCAGACCGACCAAGCCAGCAAAGCCATGACGGCCAATGCCAACAACACAGACAATGGAACCAGTAAAAATAGAATGTCCATCAACCTCTCGCTTTCAGATGTGATGCGTTACTAGCCAAGCGAGCAGCGTTTGCCGTAACTATCAACGAGCTGGCAGCCATGCCCAAACCAGCAAGCCACGCTGGCAGCCAGCCAGCAAGGGCCAGTGGTACACACAACGCGTTATAAATTGCCGCCCACCAAAGGTTTTGCCGAACGATGCCCATGGTTCGATTCGCTTGGAGCAGCATATTGGGCAGCATAGACAACTGTGCGCCGGGTATCACCAGGTCAGACTGGGCTTGCGCAAACGGCACTGCATTGCCTAAAGCTACTGAAATATGGGCAGCAGCCAGCACGGGCCCATCGTTGAGCCCATCGCCCACCATCATCACTTTGCGCCCCCGCTGCTGCAAAGCCTGTAAATGTGCTAACTTAGCTTGAGGAGTGCAATCTGCAATCACTTGGGAAATGCCCAAACGGCTGGCAACGCGCTGGACAGCCAATGCGCGGTCACCCGACAAGATTTGGACATTCAAGCCTTTTGCCATCAAGTTATTTATCGCCTCTTGCGCATCAGGCCGAATCACTTCATCTAAATCAAATCTGGCTATATAACCCGTTGCATCAGCAAGCACTATTTGCATACCACTGCTAGACCAAGCCGCCACATTGCAAAACTTTGCAGACCCTAAGCGCAAAGGGCTCGCGCAGCTAGCTATCGACAATTCTGCAAACTTACCTTCAACGCCTTGACCTGCAAACTCTTTAACCTCGGTCAACACTACCGCTGCTAGCGAATCTCCTTTTTGTGCCTCTACAATCGCCCGAGAAGCTGGGTGCAATGAGTGTTGCGCAAGTGCAAAAGCAAGCTGTAATGCTTGGATTTCCGAAATACCTGCTCGCGCATGCACTGCTGATATCCGCATCTGCGCTTCGGTTAAGGTGCCAGTCTTGTCAAAGATTACCGTGTCAATATCGGCTAATGATTCAATAGCTTGTAAACGTCGCACCAACACGCCATGCTTCGCCAGCCAACCTGCAGACGTGAGCATGGCGGAAGGGGTAGCCAGTGAAAGCGCGCACGGACAGGTCACTACCAAAACTGCCACGGCAGCCATCAACGCGCGTGTCGGGTCTGTATTCCACCAAAACGCAGCAGCGCCAGCAGCGGCCAGCATCACGAACATCAAAAAAGGTTTTGCAATTTGGTCTGCCAAGACAGCTAGACGTGGCTTGTCTACGGCAGCATGTGCCATCAGCGCCACTATCTGCGCATAATGTGTCTCCTTGCCAAGTTGCCCGATACGCACCTGAACCGCTGAGGACAAGTTAAAGCTGCCCGCTATCACTTGTGAATCTAGCGCGCGGGAAACAGGTCGGGACTCTCCCGTTAGCAAGGCCTCATCTGCAAAGGTATTACCCAACACGATGGTGCCGTCTGCCGGGAAAGCTTCCCCTGGCAGCACGCGGACGACATCGCCTACAAGCAAGCGCCGCAAGGCTACGCGCTCAAACTGGCCATCCGCCAATTGCCGGTCTACGCTGTCGGGTATGCGCTGCATCAGATGGCCCAAAGCGCCTGCTGTGCGGTCACTCAAACGTTGCTCAAGCCAGCGCCCAGTCAGCAAAAAGAAGACAAACATCGTCAGCGAGTCAAAATACACCTCTTGCCCCCACCAACCTTGCGGCTCGAAAGTAGCCGCTGAGCTAACCATAAAGGTAATGGCGATACCCAACGTCACAGGCAAATCCATGCTGACGCTGCGTTGCTTCAAATCACGGTACGCATGCTCAAAAAAAGGTCTGCATGAAAACAAAATCACGGGCAAACTCAAAACCCACGATGCCCACCGCAGCAACTTGACAATATCTGGCGTGATTTCCCCCGGCGCGGCAAAGTAAGTTGGGGTTGCATACATCATGACCTGCATCATGCAAAAACCAGCCACCAACCAACGCCACAATGCCAGTCGCGTCGCTTGGCGATTCTGGTCGGGAGAAAAAGTATCAGAAGCGGGTAGCAGTCGGTAGCCTAGAGCTTGCGAGCTTTGCATCCATTTCGATGGTCGGGTGATTTCGGCCGACCAAGTAACGCTGGCGCGCCCACTGGCTGCGCTTACCCGTGCGCTCACAACACCTGTTGTTGCCAGCAATGCTTGTTCTACCTTCAAAGAGCAGGCAGCGCAGTGCATACCGTTCACTAGCACCTGCGACTCCCACAGCCCGCTGTTAGCAGGTAATTCATCCATCGACCGGCTAAAGACAGCCCATTCTTGGGGTTCATCCAAGATACTCAGTTTGCTTACATCCGCAGCCGTATCTGTATCGCTAGATAAACCAAGCAAAGCAGGGGAAAGTTGAGAAGATAGTCCAAATGTCGGCGTGGTGGCTTGCATAGAGCAAGACTAAAGGCAACGGACTGCACAAACATTGATATTCATCAATTCAAAGACCATAAATTACCTACCGTGCCTTGTGCCACATGCTGATTTACGCAAAAGTTCAGATCAGAGGTAAATAAGATAAGACAGCTTATTTGTAACATCTTGAAAACTTTGAATCTTATGTGTACTTAGTACTTGCAAATTATAATTACTGCAATATAATTCATTCTCACCAAATTAACATGCAAAATCATGCATATCAATTTGGTGAGAAATGCAAAAAAAACAAATTGATAATTTAAGGAGCAACTTATGAAACCTGTGTTCAAAACCCTGTTGGTAGCTGGCGCGGCTATTGGAATGTTGACGCTGTCGCCGTTTGCCAACGCCCAAACCTTCCCAAATAAACCCGTGACGATGATCATTGCCTTTCCTGCAGGCGGCGGCTCCGACGTGCTGGGACGCATGGTCGCCAAGTCGATGCAAGACGTGGTCGGTCAGCCTGTCATTGTCGAAAATATCGTCGGTGTCGGTGGTTCATTGGGCGTACTCAAAGCAGCCAACGCAACACCAGATGGCTACACCATTTTGGCCGGCTCACCG
>JANMTB010000200.1:0-8880 GCA_031390045.1 Polaromonas sp. | reverse complement strand
ACCCCGTGTTTTTAAGCCAAGCTGCGCCACCAGCACGTGTCACCCACATGATTTCGTCGGCTTGCAGCTCTAGACCTGAGGCAATGATCAACGCACCTGCTTTCACTTGCGTGACTTCCGCGCTGCGATGCACCTGCACGCCGCGCTGTGTAAGTACGGCATCGAAACATCTTTGAACCCCTGCGTTGTGCGTGGGCAGTATGGTGTCGCTGGTGGTCAGCAAGTGAAACGTCAATTCATCGGGGTTGCGGCCGAGCTTTGTGAGCTCATTACGCAAACGAAACTGCATCGCCAGCAACAGCTCCACGCCACCTGCGCCTGCGCCCACCACAGCAATGGTGGTTTTGCCAGCATGTGTTTTTACGCGCTCCAACAGCGCGAGCCAGCGGTCGTTGAAATTACGAATCGGTTTGACGGCCACGACATACTCGGCTGCACCCGGTACGCCATCTAACTGCGGTGTGGATCCGATGTTGATGGAGAGCTGGTCGTAGGGCACGGCTGGGCGGCTTTTACAGATGACTTTTTGGTTGGCGCGATCAATCCCAATCACTTCGTCACGGTACAACCGCGCCCCTGCAAACGCAGCCAAGCGCGACAGGTCAATATGCACTTCGTCGTAGTCATAATGCCCCGCCACATAGCCAGGTAGCATGCCGGAATAGGGGGTGTGCATGTCGGTGCAGATGAGTGTGAGGCGCACACCTGGAATCGGGTTCATGCCAAAACTCTTGAGAACGCCTACGTGGCTGTGGCCGCCGCCGATCAAAACAATATCGCGCAAGATAGGCTGGTCTGAGGTTTGCATGAGTCACTTCGAGAAATTTACAGTGATTAAAATATTTTTAGATGGCTTGAGCGAAGATTAGACGCAGAGCTGTTTGCTCGGCCAAAGGTTCGAACAGTTTTTCGCGAAAGCTGCATTGTCGTTTTAATTGGGCAAGTTTGCTGGACGGCAAATTTTGCCCCTCTCGGCAATCAATAAGTGCGTTCGCCAGCTGGTCTGCATCGCCGCAGTCAAAATAGCCAGCGTAATCCGCCCCCAACATGCCCACATTGCCGTCAATACGAGATGCCAGCACTGGCGTGCCGCTCATGATAGCCTCCATCACCACATGCGCTCCGCCTTCCATGCGGCTGGGATGCACGAGGACGTGGGCGCGGGCGATGCGGGCGCGGGTTTGCTCATGAGTTTGCTCGCCCAAATAGCGGTAGGTGGGTACTTCTAGGGCTAATTGACGCGCCAATTCGCCCAAGTCAGCATCCAAAGGTGCGCCTATGTGGTCTAAAACAATGTCAGGCCGATGCGCCAAGGCTCTGGCAGCAGCAAAATAGGTTTCAGGCGACTTTTCTGAGCGTAAATGCCCCACCATCAAAGACCGTAGCCTCTGTGTGGTTTTGGGTGCGGTTTTTTGAGATGGATGGCGGCGTGGCGTGGATTGGAAGATAACTTGGCACTTGCTTCGAAATTCTGCTGGCAAGCTTTTGGGGCCCATGTCTTGCAACACAACCAAGCGATGCGCGAGTTTGAGCGACTGCTGCGCCAAGGGGTCCACTGCGATGTCGCGGTACAAATCAGTACCAGTCAACGCCAAAACGATCAATTTATCCGGGAACTTATCTGACCACTGTGCTATCGAATCCGCCGAACGGCGTGCGTGCAACGCTAACATCGCATCAAAAGGTCGCCCATCCCATTGCAGCATAATGTCCACGTGATAATCGCTTGATAGCATCTGCTGCCAGCGCTTAGCGGTTTGCCAGTTACCGTTGTTGGCAGCGGCAAGCGCGGGGCTGATGATACAAATGGATGGTTTCGACAACATATTCTTCAAATTATGCACGGTAAGTACGCTATCGAGAGCTCAATCAATTGGCGCAAAGCCAATGCCGTGCAACTTGCAGACGGCTTGCAGAGCCTGCGCATCAAAACTCTTGCTGTCTTTGATGCCTATGTAGCAGCCGACAAGCTTGTTGTGCCTTATGCCGATGAGTTGAATCCGCCGCTGTGGGAACTTGGGCATTTAGCGTGGTTTCAAGAACACTGGATGAGTCGCAATGAGCAGCGACATTTAGGTATTCAGTATGATTCAAAACATACGAGATTGCCTTCGATTTTAGATACAGTAGACAGTTGGTACGACTCTGGCACTGTGCCACATAAAACGCGATGGCACTTGCCGCTGCTAGAGCCTGTCGCCTGCAAAGCCTACCTCGCTAAAACTTTGCGGCAAACTTTGGACTTGCTGGCCAAATCCGGCGACAGTAATGACGCGCTGTACTTTTACCGGCTGGTTTTGTTCCATGAAGCCATGCATTTAGAAGCGGCTATTTACATGGCACAAGTTTTAGGTGTTGATATTTCAAATCATATTGCTATTAATAATATAGCTATACAGACAGCAAATACGACGTCTATGTGCCAATTTAACCATCTAAAACAAACAATTTGCTTAGGCCATCAAGATTCAGGCTTTGCTTTCGACAATGAGTTAGGCGTACACCCAGTAGAGGTGGCCGCGTTTGATATTGACAGCCGGTGTGTGAATTGGGGTGAGTATTTGAGGTTTGTAGAAGCTACGGCTCATAACTTGCCCCGCTATGTTCGTAAAAGTGCAATGGGTTACGAAAACCAGGTATTTGGCGTTTGGAAAGCACTAGATTTAAAAGCTGCAGCGGTGCATATCAACCTTGATGATGCTCAAAGCTACTGTGCTTGGGCAGGGCGCAGATTGCCAACAGAAGCAGAGTGGGAATTGGCAGCAACATCATCCACTGCCGCAAAGTCTGACCAATTTCACTGGGGCGAAGTGTGGGAATGGACAAGCAGTACATTTGTCCCTTACCCTGGCTTTATAGCGCACCCCTACCAAGACTATTCTGAGCCCTGGTTTGGCACTCGCCAAGTGCTGCGCGGTGCTTGCTTGCCTACAGAGCCGATGATGAAAAACGCAAGATACCGAAATTACTTCACACCCGATAGAACGGATATTTATGCTGGGTTTCGGACTTGCAAGTTGTAATCAGATTTAAGCCTGCGCCCAAAGCACACAAAACTGCTGACTCGCATCTTGCCAAGGCTTCACATCCAGAAAACCTGCATTTTTGAGCAACTGCGTGAACGATTCAACCGTGTATTTGTACGAATTTTCAGTGTGAATACCCTGACCTTTGGCAAACTTGCGTTCACCACCTTGCCATCGAACTGTCAAGTCTTGCAAGGTGTCTAAATGCATTTCTATGCGTGATAACTCGGTGTTGAACAAGGCGCGATGCTGCCATTGGTTGATATTGAAATCGCTACCCAGCAATTTATTGATGTGCAGCAGCATATTGCGGTTAAAAGCAGCGGTGACACCCAATGAATCGTCGTAAGCAGCTTGTAGCACCGTACTGGATTTCACTAAATCGACGCCTATCAACAAACCGCCATGACCGTTGCAAGCCGTGTGGATTTGCTTCAAAAAAGGCAGTGCATCAGCGGGTGTGAAGTTGCCAATGCTGCTGCCGGGGTAGAAAAATAAGCGAGTTCCTTTACCTTTACCCGTATCTGTGTCTACCTCAGAAGGCAAGGTCAAATTAGAAGAAAAATCCATGCCTAGACCTAGCATGGGTAAATCAGGATTTTGGCGTTGTAAGCTGGTTAGTGCTTGCTTCAAAAATTCGACAGAAATATCAACCGCCACGTATTTGGCGGGGCGAAGCGCATCGAACATGCGTGCTGCTTTTTCGCAATTGCCGGCACCCAAGTCGATCAAGGTGTGACCCAGCCCTGCAGTTTGCGCCATGTCGGACAAGAATTGATCAAAAATCGATGCTTCCACACGGGTAGGGTAATACTCGGGTAGCTCGGTGATGGCCTCAAACAAGCGTGAGCCTAAAGCATCGTACAAATACTTGGGAGAGGTGGTGGCGTTTGCAGTGAGCAAGCCTTGTTGCAACTCTGCACGTACTGCTGCTTGATTTTCAACATAGTGTTGTATGAATTCAGGGCTGGTTTTTGAAGCTATCGCGACGGACATAAATTGAAATGATCGTAATGTTTGGATATTTAGTTAACTATAGCAGTCGCGCTAACAGCCCACTTCTTACACGTAAAGGAAAAAGCTTGTTTGCCTGCAAGAAAGTTGAAATTCGAGTCTAATCTTATGACTAGTATGTTTTTCAAGAGGATTTTCATGTATTTTCAACTTTCAAGCTCTGTATCGCGTGGTTTGCGGTCTCTAGCCGTTGGCTTGGTAGCTACATTCAGTGCCGCAGCTTTTGCCCAAGCTGTTCTCAAAGTCACCACCATTCCAGAAGAAGCCGCTACCGAACAAGTCCGTAAATTCACGCCACTGGCCAACTATCTTGAAAAGCAACTGGGAATGAAGGTGGAATTCACACCGGTATCGGATTACCCCGCTGCCGTGGAAGCTCTGGTAAACAAACGGGTAGATTTGGTATGGTTTGGCGGTTTTACGCATGTGCAAGCGTCTTTGCGATCTGGCGGCAAGATCATTCCGATCGCCCAACGCGAGGAAGATACGCGTTTTCAATCTGTCTTCATTGCAAAAAAGGATTCGGGCATTAAAACCTTGGCGGATATGAAGGGCAAAGACATTTCCTTCGGTTCACAAAGCAGCACATCGGGTCATTTGATGCCTCGCAGTTTCTTGCTCGAAGCAAAGATTGATCCTGAAAAAGATTTTAAACGTGTGGCCTTCTCGGGCGCGCATGACGCAACGATTGCCTCCGTGGTCAGTGGCCGTGTGGCAGCTGCTGCACTGGATATGACCGTTTGGAAAAAATTCGTCGATGAAAAGAAGGTGGATACCGCTGCTGTGAATGTGTTCTACACCACACCGCCGTATTTCAATTACAACTGGAGCGTGCATGCTGACATGCCATCAGCTTTGCGTGAAAAAATCACCAAAGCGCTTTTAGATCTGAATGCCAATACTGCAGAAGGCAAAGAAATTCTCCAACTCAACCGCGCCACGCGCTATGTGCCTACTAAACCCGAGAATTACAAAGGCTTAGAAACTGCTGCCAAGAGCGCCGGTCTGCTTTAGTAGCGTTTATTGTTCTTTTCCGTCTTTCTTAGGTTTTCTCAGGTTTCCGATTTGCAAATTCAACTCCAACATGTAAGCGCTCGCCATCCTGCTGCTAAAGATGATTCTGTGCCCGCGTTGCGCGATGCCACGATACTGATTCAACAGGGAGAGCAAGTGGCGGTAATCGGGCCTTCGGGAGCAGGTAAGACGACGTTTTTGCATGCAGTAGCCTGTGCCTTGAAACCTGCGAGCGGGCAATTGGCACTCTCTGGTCAAGATCCTTGGAAACTGCCACGCCCCGTTTTGCAGACTTTGCGCGGCCAGCTTTTTTTAGCACCACAAGTGCCACCATTGCCGCCGCGCCAGCGGGTTGTCACTTCGGTACTGGCTGGGCGTTTGCCACAGATGGGTTTAGTGCATAGTCTGCGCTCCCTGTTTTATCCCTTAGAAATTCCAAAGGCGCACGATGCTTTGAAAGCTTTTGATCTGGATGAGAAGATTTTTGAGCGGGTAGATCGCCTTTCCGGCGGTGAGCGGCAGCGCGTCGGTTTGGCTCGACTACTTGCATCGAATGCCAAGCTCTGGTTGATTGATGAGCCTCTGTCTGCGCTTGATCCCACGCGCGCTACGCAAGCGCTGGAGGTGCTCACGCGCAGCTCGCGAGAGCGCGGCGCTACGCTGGTTTGCAGCTTGCATCAGGTCGAGCGCGCCTTGGCCTCATTCCCGCGCATTTTGGGTCTACGTGATGGCAAGGTCTCTTTTGATTTACCCGCTGCGCAAGTTACACGAGAGCATTTAAATATGCTGTACTCTCAGCATGAGATCGAGCTGTTTGGCCCTGCACCAGTGAATGAGTTTCCTGAGCAACATGTGCAACCTGGCCAGCCTGCTGTGATGCATTGCCGATAGATCGATTTAAATCGAATTAAAGCGATGAGCGCCGTTTTACCTTTGGCTTCCCTTACCCAGCGCGATCCGGCTTGGCAAGGCCGCGTCTTCTGGCTGGTGGCGGCTGTGCTATTGCTTTGGCCGTTGCTTGCGATCACTGAATTCAAGCCTTGGCTGCTTTGGCATCCCGAAAGCCGCAAGGTGATGGGTAATTTTTTAAGCGATTTTTTCCCGCCAGCCCACGACACAGAATTTTTAAAACTCATCGCCTTCGAGACCTGGCGCACGGTGGCCATGGCAACGGCCGGTATCGCGCTGGCGTTGGTGCTGGCTATTCCGCTCACGCTGCTAGGCACATCAGCGATGTCAGTATCCCAGCTCTCGGGCAAGATGGCTTGGATGCCAAGTGTTTTACGCCAAGCGATTCGTTGGCTGCTGATTGTTTTGCGCAGCGTGCCTGAGTTGGTGTGGGCACTGGTGTTTGTGCGCGTGGTGGGCTTGGGTTCGACGGCGGGCGTATTGGCAATTGCGCTCACGTATGCGGGGATGCTGGGCAAGGTTTACACCGAGATTTTGGAAAGTGGCGAAGCGCATGCCACGCAATCGCTGATGCGCAACGGAGGCGGACGTTTGCAGGCATTCTTTTATGGCTTGCTGCCGCAGAATGCTGCCGAATTGACAAGCTACACGGTCTATCGCTGGGAATGTGCGATTCGCTCCAGCGCGGTACTTGGCTTTGTGGGTGCGGGCGGCTTAGGGCAGCAACTTGACAATTCGATGAAGATGTTCAAAGGCAGCGAAGTGGCCACGCTGTTACTGGTCTTTATGCTGCTTGTTTGGTTAGCTGACAAAGCAAGCTCATGGCTTCGGAAGGAGCTTGGATGAACAGTTTCACCAAAGAAGCGGCCAACGAGATTTACAAACTTCCCCCAAAGCTGTTTGATGCACGCTGCAAGGCTTGCTGGTTTATTTTTGGTCTGCTTGTTTTAACCATTGCCAGTTTTTGGACTTTGAACCTGCAATGGGCACAGCTCTTTAGCTTTGAGTCTGCCAAGCTCATGGGCAAATTCATTGGTGAGCTGATGTCACCGGATTTTTCTAGCAAATTTGTTGCCAAGCTATGGGTAGCTTCACTTGAGACTTTGGCTATGTCTTTGCTAGGGACGATCATCGCTGCCATCCTCGGCTTACTTATTGCACTCCCTGCCAGCAAAACGCATGAGGGCGACAAGGCCTATTTAAAAGGTTCTGCGCGTTTGCTACTCAACGCATTACGCAGCATTCCAGAATTGGTATGGGCCGCCCTCCTGTTAATAGCCGCTGGTCTTGGCCCTTTTGCGGGCACATTGGCCTTAGGCCTTCACACCACTGGTGTGCTCGGCAGATTGTTTGCCGAAAGCATCGAGAACGCGCCACCCGGACCAGCATTCGCATTACGCACACGCGGCGTTGGTGAAGGTCGCATCTTTTGGTATGCCACTTTGCCGCAAATCATTCCCCAGCTTATGAGTTACACACTCTACCGCTGGGAAAACAACATTCGCGCAGCGGCCGTGCTCGGCGTGGTTGGCGGCGGCGGGCTAGGTCAAATGCTGGCCTTCCACATGGGCTTGTTCCAAATGAGCAAAACTTCTTCGATCTTGGTGGCGATGTTAGCCTTGGTAGCTTTAGTAGATGCTTTGAGCTATGCTAGTAGAAAATGGTTAGTGCGTTAAGATCATAAGAAACCGTATGAGAATTTTTGCAAGGTAGTTTCATGGCATTTATTTATTACGTCACACACATTCAATTTGAAGCTGGTGCTATCAAATTACTAAAGCAAGAGTGCGAGCGTGTAGGCATCAGCCGTCCACTCATCATCACCGACCAAGGCGTAAAAGCTGCGGGCATTCTGCAAAAGGCATTGGATAATCTGTCAGGCATGACGGTAGCAGTGTTTGACCAAACGCCATCCAACCCAACAGAAGCTGCCGTGCGCGCGGCTGCTGCCAGCTACAAAACCAATAAATGTGATGGATTGATTGCTGTGGGTGGCGGCTCGTCTATTGATTGCGCTAAAGGTGTGGCAATTGCTGCGACCCATGAAGGTCCATTGAATACCTACGCAACTATCGAAGGCGGCTCTTTGCTAATCACAGACCGTGCAGCACCATTAATCGCTGTACCCACCACCAGTGGCACGGGCAGTGAAGTGGCTCGTGGCGCGATTTTGATTGTGGATGACCACCGAAAGCTGGGCTTCCACTCATGTCATTTGGTGCCCAAAGCTGCTATTTGCGACCCTGAACTCACCCTCGGTTTACCAGCAAAATTAACGGCTGCAACAGGCATGGATGCTGTGGCGCATTGCATGGAAACCTTCATGGCTCCTGCTTTCAATCCGCCCGCTGATGGCATTGGCTTAGACGGCTTAACACGTGCGTGGGCAAACATCGAACGTGCGACAAATAACGGCAACGACATTGATGCGCGCATGAACATGATGAGCGCATCAATGCAGGGCGCGATGGCTTTTCAAAAAGGATTAGGCTGTGTACATAGCCTGAGCCACAGCTTGGGCGGCGTTAACCCTGGGCTTCACCACGGCACGTTGAACGCAATGTTTTTACCGGCTGTTGTTAGCTTCAACGCAACCGCGCCATCTATTCAAAACGAGCACCGCTTGCAACGCATGGCGCAGGCCATGGGTTTGACATCCGGCAGCGACATTCCCTCCGCCATCAAAGACATGAATGCGCGACTAGGTTTGCCTACCGGTTTGGATGCTTTGGGTGTAAAGCACGACTGGTTCGCCAACATCATCAAAGGCGCGCTGGCTGACCATTGCCACAAAACAAATCCACGGATTGCGACAACTGAAGACTACGAGATGCTGCTAGTAACTTCGATGTGATGTTGAAGCGCAGATAGTTCGCGAACTACATCTGCCAGTAACGGGCGTGCAGACACCTTCGTT
>JANMTB010000142.1:0-2207 GCA_031390045.1 Polaromonas sp. | reverse complement strand
AAAGATTTAAGCGAGCTGTTACCCGATTTGGTCGAAAAATTGAAGGATAAAGTCAGCGCTAAAACCGCCCAACAAGTCGCCTTCCACCCCCCCTGCACCTTGCAGCACGGTCAGCAACTGCGCGGTGGTGTCGAGCAACATTTGGGCGCATTGGGTTTCAAAATCAACGTCGCCAGCTGCGAAGCGCACCTGTGCTGCGGCTCAGCGGGTACTTATTCAGTCCTACAACCCGAATTAGCCTACCAATTGCGTGACCGAAAATTGGGCAATTTAAGCGACATGAACCCCGAAGTCATCGTCTCAGCCAATATCGGTTGCATCACCCATTTGCAAAGCGGTACTCAAACCCCGGTGAGGCATTGGGTTGAGTTGCTGGATGCGGCTTTGAATTGATTGTAAGAAATGATTTACAGTAATAAAACCATCAAACAAAACATCAAATTTGTATTTTTCTCATTAGCTATCGTTAGCTTTTGTCAAACAAGTACAGCTCAACAACTTGCTTTACCATATGACAACGAAATGCAAGTTAGAGGCGCAGCTTTAACCCAAATTGCTAACGCCGATGCAATAGCTCGTCAATATTTCAAGACTTGTGCAAAACCAAAAAACGCGAATTTGGTACGTCTTGATCGCTTGAAATTGGAGTGGCAAGTTAGGAATAAAGCTATATTGCAATATTCAGAGTCTTGGAAAGCGATATTGCGTAAAGCTAGTGAACTTGGGCGAGGATTAGTTGATGAGGATACTCCTCAAATCGCAGAGGCAACTGCTAATGTTGTTGTGATGAGTGCAGAGTTATTGGAAAAGCGCTTACCAGGAACATTGCAGACATATTGTGATTCAGTTTTAACAGCAATAGAGCAAGAACGATTTGATCTGAAAAACAGATTAGATGTCAGCGTAAAAGCATACATTGAAAAGGAATTGGCGACCAAATAATGTATTTTGCTTAAAATTTCAGCAGTTCGCTTACTTGGGAAATTTGTACATTGGATACTAAGCTGTTAGCGCAACTCAAATGGTTCGGAATCGTCGCGAAAGCTGCAGTTCCCGCCATCACGCCTGCACAAAAAGCCGAATTAGATAGTCGCTTGGCAGATCATTTATCAAACCCTAATGATGTGATTTCTTGGGCTGACGTTAAGGTAAAAGCAATGGCAAACGCAGGTCAAGGAGTCTTGCGCTTACTGGGTAAACTAAAAAAATTCCGTTCGGACTGAGCTTGTCGAAGTCTTCTTACAAATCAACAGCTTACCAAAGAAACCCTTCGACAAGCTCAGGGCGAACGGGAGTTTGCATATGCTCTTGTATTAGCCTATTCCCAAACCTTCCAAGGCGCTTTGCCAGTCGCCCAGAGGCTTTCCAGTAAATTCTTCTCGCGCAGCGTGTCCATGGGTTGCCAAAAACCTTCATGGCGGTAGGCCATGAGTTCGCCGCTGTGGGCTAGGTTTTGCAGGGGTTCGGTTTCCCACGTTGTCGCATCACCAGAGATTTGGGCTATGACTTTGGGAGATAACACGAAGAAGCCGCCATTGAACGCGCCGCCGTCACCGGGTGGCTTTTCGGCAAAGCCCAGCACTTGGTTGCCTTCGGTCGTCAGCGCGCCGTAGCGGCCTGGCGGGGTGATGGAGGTGATGGTGGCTTGTTTGCCGTGGGCTTTGTGAAAGGCCAGCTGCGCGGTGATGTCGATGTCAGACACGCCGTCGCCATAGGTGAAGCAAAAGGCTTCTTCGTCTTTCAAATACTCGGCGACGCGGCGTAGACGGCCACCAGTCATGGTGCTTTCGCCGGTGTCCACCAAGGTGACTTTCCAAGGCTCGGCTGAGCGCTGGTGTACTTCCATTTTGTTGGCGGCCATGTCAAACGTGACGTCTGACATGTGCAAAAAGTAGTTGGCAAAATACTCTTTGATGACGTAGCCCTTGTAGCCGCAGCAGATGACAAAGTCGTTGATGCCGTGCGCCGAGTAGGTTTTCATGATGTGCCACAAAATGGGCTTGCCACCAATCTCAATCATCGGTTTCGGACGGGTCGTGGACTCTTCGCTGATGCGTGTGCCTAAGCCACCTGCCAGAATAACTGCTTTCATCGTGCTGCTTTCATGTCGTTGATTTCACTGTCAAAATTCGCTAAATCGATTGTAACTTGGTCAATAATGGCGTTATGGCAAGAGAAAACCAAACAATTGATGAACATGCGTTGCT
>JANMTB010000128.1:0-5184 GCA_031390045.1 Polaromonas sp. | reverse complement strand
TTTTTACACACCGGTTGGCTCTTCACTTGAGGTCACAGAATCAAAGGCCAAGCAAGTCGAAGCAATCATTCGAGAGTTTCCTGAAGTTAAATACACGCTTTCCACCATCAACACAGGCAACGCCGCTGGAAAAATTTACGCTAATGTGTATGTGCGCTTGGTGGACCGCAAAGACCGCAGCCGCAATGTGGACCAGCTGTCGAATATTCTTCGCGAACGATTGAAGCAAGTCCCCGGCATCACCGTGACACATGCCGGTTTGCTTGACGCCGTGGGTGGCAACAAGCAGGTTGAGTTTTCGCTGCAAGGATCGGACTTGAAAGAGCTGGAGCGATTGGCGCAATTGGTGATGGCTAAAGTGCGTGATGTACCAGGTTTGGTGGATTTGGATTCCAGCGTCAAACCCAACAAACCCACGGTGAGCATTGATGTGAAGCGAGATGCTGCGTCAGACTTAGGGTTAGGTGTATCGCAAATTGCCACACAGTTGCGAACATTGGTGGCTGGCTCGACAGTGGGAACTTGGCGTGCGAGTGATGACCAAACCTATGATGTCAACGTTCGCCTAGAGCCCCAAGCGCGCGACACGCCACAGGACATTGAGCGTTTGCCGTTTACGGTTGGAACGAACGCGGATGGCACCTCTCGCGTGATTCGACTGAGCCAAGTCGCCACTGTGAAAGAATCCACAGGATCCAACCAAATCAACCGTCGCGATTTGACGCGTGAAGTCGCCATCAACGGCAATGTGTTCAACCGCTCGGCAGGTGAAGTATCAACAGACATCAAAACCATTTTAGACAGCGTGAGCTTTCCACCGGGTTATCGCTACCAGTTCGGTGGCTCGACTAAAAACATGAACGAGTCGTTTGCCTACGCCCTGTCTGCTTTGGTGCTCGCCATTGTGTTTATTTACATGGTATTGGCAAGCCAATTTAAGAGTTTTTTGCAGCCTTTGGCTTTGATGACGTCGTTGCCACTGACGCTGATTGGCGTGGTCTTGGCGTTGCTGATGTTCCGCTCTACGTTGTCGATGTTTTCTGTCATTGGCGTTGTGCTATTGATGGGTTTGGTGACAAAAAACGCTATTCTGCTAGTTGATTTCGCGATTCGTAGCCGAGAAAATGGTTTGGACCGCACAGACGCTTTGCTTTTGGCAGCTAAAGTACGTTTACGTCCGATTTTGATGACGACATTGGCAATGATATTTGGTATGGTTCCCTTGGCATTTGCATTGTCAGAAGGCTCTGAGCAGCGTGCACCTATGGGGCAAGCGGTTATTGGCGGCGTCATTACCTCGTCGTTGTTGACTTTGGTCGTCGTGCCTGTGATGTATTGCTATATGGACGATTTGGCCAACTGGTTTTTGCGTCTGTGGCGTAAACCTGCGGTAAAGCTTGATAAAACGCAATAAGTGGGCTTAAGTTCACTTTACTTAACGCATAAAATATAAACACAAGCCATTTGATCAATTTGCGACAATACAGTCGCCATGAGGAAAAGTAGTCCATGAATATCGAGCAAGCCCGTTTCAACATGATTGAGCAGCAAATCCGCCCTTGGGAAGTGTTGGATGCGCATGTGCTGCAATTGTTAGCCGTCATCAAGCGTGAAGATTTTGTACCTTTAGCGCACAAATCATTGGCTTTTGTCGACATGGAAATTCCACTTGGTTCTATCGCCTTGGGTCAAAGCATGCTGTCACCAAAAGTTGAAGCCCGGATGCTGCAAGACTTGCAAATTCACAAGCACGAAACTGTTCTAGAAATTGGTACCGGCTCTGGCTTCATGACAGCTTTGCTGGCACATCGCGCTCAGTTTGTGACAACGCTTGAAATTGATGCGACATTGGCAAAAACCTCCAGCCAAATCTTAGAAAACAACGACGTTTACAACGCCAAAGTTGTCCATGCTGATGGCAGCAAAGATTTGACTAGTTTTGGCACGTTTAACGTGATTGTGCTCAGTGGTTCCTTGGCTCAAATACCTAGCAGCATGCTCAACATGCTAAAAATCGGTGGGCGCTGCATGGCGATTGTGGGTGATGAACCAGTGATGCGAGCCACTTTGGTACAGCGTGTGTCAGACACGGCTTTTGAAACCAAACAAAGCTGGGACACAGTAGCGCCGCGTTTACTTGGTTTTACGGAAACACCACGTTTTCAGTTTTGATTCCATCGACATGAGTGCTTCAACAACCGTTGATATCGACCATGTGCCTCCGGCACAGCTGAGCGACTGGTTGGCCGCAAATCTAACCGACGACATAACACCAATTATTTTGGATGTACGTGAGCCTTGGGAAATTCAACGTGCTAGCGTGAAGCCCGCGAAAGGCAATTTGGTTGCGATTCCCATGATGCAGTTACAGGCACGCATGGCAGAATTGAAACGTGATGTCCCCATTGCCGTACTATGCCATCATGGCGTGCGCAGCTTGCAAGTTGCACGTTTTTTAGCTTTTAACGGATTCAGCACCGTTGCCAATATTTCTGGCGGCATTGACGCATGGTCGATTGACTTCGACGCCAACGTGGCACGGTACTAATTTAGCGGAATAGGAAGATGAAGAATATGACTGCGCGATTCCCACAACTCTCAACGATTTCATTCGCTGTGATAACCTCACTCGCGACTTGGATATTGCCTGCTCAAGCACAAAACTTGGCGGATTTGTACCAAGCAGCGCGCAGCTACGATGCGGGCTACCAGTCTGCTTTGTCTGCGGCAAACGCCACCTTGGCGCGTGGTGAGCAAGCCAAAGCGGGTATATGGCCGGTGGCAGGTTTTCAAGTGGGTGCGTCGCGTACATTGGCTGATGTGGCTAGTGCGGCAAGCACCTCTAACTTTGGTGGGCAAAGTGCTACCTTAACCGCATCTCAGCCTTTGTACAGACCAATCAATTGGGTGAACTACGAGCAAGGTGAAAAGCAGGCATTTATTGCCAAAGCGCAGTTACAAACTGCCGAGCAAGACTTGATCTTTCGCACCGCTCAGACGTATTTTGATGTGCTGTCTGCGCTAGATACTTTAACGTTTGTTCAAGCGCAAAAAGCGGCTATTCAAGAGCAGTTAGCGTCAGCAAAACGTAATTTTGAAGTCGGCACCTCCACTATTACCGATACACGTGAAGCACAGGCTAGGTTTGATATTGCTGATGCACAAAAAACTACCGCCGAATACGATGTGCTAGTGAAAAAAATGGCCTTGGATCAATTGGTTGGCAAAAGCAATATCGAACCCAAACCGTTGGTCATCCCATTAACGTTGCCTCCGCTTACGCCCAATGACGTGAACCTATGGGTAGCACCAGCCGATGCCAGCCACCCCAGCATCACACAAGCCCGTTTGGCGCTGGAAGTGGCGAAGCTAGAAACCACCAAAGCCGGATTGGGCCATAAACCTACACTGGACTTGAACGCCAGCTTAGGTGTGAATCGCAACGAAGGCACCGTTGCGAATGCAAATACCACGCGCAGTAACTCTGGCACGATAGGCTTGGCATTTAACTGGCCACTTTTTGCTGGCTTTGCGGTGCAAAACCGCATCAAAGAAACTTTGGCACTTGAAGACAAAGCACGGGCAGATTTAGATGTTGCGAAACGTGCTGTAGCGCAGGCAACACGCGCTGCATTCTTTGGCGTGCAATCTGGTTTGTCCAGCGTTAAAGCTTTTGAAGCTGCTGAATTTTCTAGCCAAAGCGCATTAGATGCTAATAAACTGGGTTACCAAGTCGGTGTGCGTATCAATATCGATGTGTTGAACTCGCAAAGCCAATTGTTTCAAACCAAACGCGATTTGGCTAAAGCGCGGTATGACGTGTTGCTGGGTGGCCTTAAACTCAAGCAAGCCAACGGCACGCTCAAACCAGAAGACATAGCGCCCGTAAACGCTTTATTAGCGAAGTAATGCTTGTATGGCTGCAGATGTTTTATCAGCTGCGCCTTGGTATGAAGCAGCGAATGCAAGCGCCGATGATTGCGCCTTCTCATGGGAGTTAGCATCATTTAACAATGCAAACGTAATTTCTACTGCTGCAGTCAAGCTAGAACGCTGAAACGCAGCGCCTGCCGCAACAGCTTGCTCGGCAGCTTGCGCAAAATTAAACGTAGACGGTCCCATCACCACTGGGCAGCTGCAAGCAGCGGCTTCTATCAAGTTTTGCCCACCTAAAGGCTCAAAACTACCGCCTAACAAAGCCACGTCACTCATGCCGTAATACAGTGCCATTTCACCTAAGCTATTGCCTAGAAAAATAGTTTTAGGGTCGTTGGGTACATTGGGTAAGTAGGGCGTGGAAGCTTGTTCTAACCAGTCACTCCGTTTTGAAACATTGAAGCCATGCTCTTTGATCAGCGTTTCAACATCGTTAAAGCGCTGCGGATGGCGCGGCACGATCAACCACTGCACATCCGTAAGGATTGATGCATTTTTCTGCAAATGCTGCAACAACAAAAGTTCTTCGCCTTCGCGCGAACTGGCAAACATTGCAATAGGTCGTTTGGTATTTGCTTTCCAACTTTTACCTTTTGCTAATTGCAGAATATCTACTTGTGCATCAAACTTCAAGTTTCCAAAAATCTCTTTAACTGGAGCCCCTAATTTTTCAAAGCGTGATGCATCGTCAATAGTTTGTGGCCAAACGGCTGCTAAGGATCGGTAAGCAGGTCGCGCCAACCCTGCTAACTTTAACGTTTTCAAATACGTTTTTTCACTCATGCGCGCATTGGCTAAGACGAGTGGCACTTCAAATTTTTTACAAGTGGCTGCCATGTTTGGCCACAGTTCCGTTTCCATCATGATGCCGACTCTTGGCTTAAAGTACTGAATAAATCGCTCAGTCGCAGCCACCGTATCCCACGCTTGCCAGACTAGCACATCACCGTCATGCAGAAGTTTTTGACCCTCAGTACGGCCAGTCGCTGTACCGTTCGTCAACAACAATCTCATGTTCGGCAATTGTTGGCGCAAAGCTGCTATCAACACCGCCGCTGCACGTGTTTCCCCTAACGATACGGCGTGAACCCATACAAACTGTTGATCGGTAGAGGATTTTTTAATGGCTGGTAGTTCGTACTGACCAAAGCGCTCTTCAATATTGAGCAAATAACCTGGCTCTGCAATGCCACGACGAGCTAGTTTGCGTCGTAAAAATGGCTGCGCACACCACATCAAAAACGAATA
>JANMTB010000120.1:0-10870 GCA_031390045.1 Polaromonas sp. | reverse complement strand
TTGAAGGCGCGATATGGCGTAGATTCCATGCCTGAAACGGCGGAAAACGTGGCGGATGACTTCAAGATTGAGCGTCTCGCCCAAGACCAAATGGCTCTGCGCTCGCAGCTCAACGCTATTGCGGCACAAAAGCGTGGTTTCTTTGATGCTGAGATCACCCCGGTTTCTATCCCGCAGAAAAAGGGCGATGCACTCATCGTCAACCAAGACGAGCATCCGCGTGAAACCACGTTGGAGGTATTGGCGAAACTGAAACCCATCGTCAAACCTGAAGGCTCAGTCACGGCTGGCAATGCTTCGGGGGTGAACGACGGCGCCTGTGCTTTGTTATTAGCCAATGAGGAATCTGTCAAAAAATACGGACTCAAACCCCGAGCTCGCGTCGTCGGCATGGCCACTGCGGGTGTGGCTCCCCGCATCATGGGTTTTGGCCCTGCGCCGGCAACCCGCAAAGTATTGGAGCTGACAGGTTTAACTCTCGATCAAATGGACGTGATCGAACTCAACGAAGCCTTCGCCGCACAAGGCTTGGCGGTGTTGCGTGACTTGGGCATTGCCGATGACGACCGCCGAGTCAACCCCAATGGTGGCGCGATTGCATTGGGTCACCCATTGGGCGCAAGTGGTGCGCGTTTGGTGACAACGGCGATCAACCAGTTGGAAGTCATCAAAGGCAAATATGCCCTGTGCACCATGTGCATCGGCGTGGGGCAGGGCATTGCGCTGATCATTGAGCGGATTTAAGCCGTTTAAGGGTAAACACTGTAAATTTCCTATCGCTTATTATTTTGTAATTTCCTATAATTACGTAGAATTACCAAAAAATAGCACGAAATAAACCATGCGCCTCGTCCCCAACTCCTTACACATGCAGGTCGCCAGCACCTTGCGGGAGCAGATTTTCTCGGGTGAATTGGCTGCTGGCGTATTTTTAGACGAGTCTGCGCTGTGTGAAAAACTGGATATTTCTCGCACACCACTGCGCGAGGCGCTCAAAGTATTGGCTTTTGAGGGCTTGGTGCGTCATGAGCCGCGTCAAGGTTGTTATGTGAGTGAGGTGACGGAAAAAGACTTGGACGATATTTTTCCTGTGATCGCGTTGTTAGAAGGGCGTTGTGCATACGAAGCCGCTAAAAATGCCAACGATGCTGATTTGTTCGCGCTTGAGACATTGCACCAGCGTTTGGTGAGTTGTGCTGAATCTAAACAGATAGCTGATTACTACCAAGTGAATTACACCATCCATGAAGCCATCATCATGCTGGCTAATAACCGGTGGCTGGCGCAGGTGATCGGTGGTTTGCGCAAAATCTTGAAGCTGGCGCGTTTGCAGCAATTGCATGCACCTGGTCGTTTGGAGCAAAGCTTGAGTGAGCATTTGGCCGTGTTTGCCGCTTTGAAGGCGCGTGACCCTGAAGGCGCGGAAGCGGCGATGCGAACCCATTTGACGCGCCAACGCGTGGCTTTGCGGGATTTGGCCGAGCGCCGTGACAACCAGAGCAGCAAGCTTGATGATGTCATTTCCCGTAATGACTTGAATAGTTCTAACCGAGAGGCCGCATGAACACGACAATCGAATGGCTCAGCCGCAATGTGAGCAAGTTGCAAAAGGCACTTGTGCCCAACGTGTCCCGCCGAACTTTAGCGGAATTAAAAGCGATTGTTGACCCCAGCGTCAGCGAAGTTGAAGGCGGGCGACGCGGCAGACGGGTTGCAGAGTGGTATGCGAGCGCCGCACCCGAGCAGCGCAAGGATTGCTGGCTGTTGATGAGCGAGCAATTCATGGCCGACCCCGTGATTGCAAAAAAAGCGCAAGACAAATACGCCGCTGCCATTGGAACGGCTGAAGAAGCCGTTGCCGAGGTGCGATTACGCAAAAGCACGGTATCGCCGCGTCGCCGTTTGTTGCAGCGTTTCAGCGTTTTTCCAGAAGGCATCCAATTTTTGGTCAATATGCGGGCTGAGATTTTGCCATTGCTCAAATCAGACAAACGTTTGTTGGCGTTGGATGCTGAGATGGAATACATGTTTTCCACTTGGTTTGATGTTGGTTTCTTGGAGCTGCAACGCATCAGCTGGGATTCGCCCGCTTCGTTGATCGAAAAGCTAATCAAATACGAAGCCGTGCACGACATCAAAAGCTGGGCCGATGTGAAAAATCGGTTGGACAGCGACCGCCGATGCTACGGTTTTTTCCACCCACGTTTGCCCAAAGAACCGCTTATCTTTGTCGAAGTGGCGTTGCTGCATGACATGGCTGGTTGTATCACGCCATTGCTGGACGAGTCCGCAGATGCCGAAGATCTGAACAAAGCCACAACAGCTATTTTCTACTCCATCAGCAACACGCAAGCCGGTTTGCGTGGCGTGAGCTTTGGCGATTCTTTGATTAAAAATGTCGTAGAAACCCTGAAAGTTGAATTTCCTAGACTCAAAACCTTTGCCACGCTGTCGCCGATCCCGGGTTTTCGCGCTTGGTTGGCTAAAAATGCCGCAACGATGATGGAACAATTCGACGAAAAAGACCTGCTCAAGCTTGGTAAAGCCGTCGGTTTTCAGCCGCCCACAGCAGAGCATTTTTTATTCGCGCTTGAACGTATTTCTGAGCTGGATGCTAAATCACCCATCAGCCAAGCCCTTTTAAGTTGCGCTGCGCATTATCTGGGTCGCGAACAGCGTGAAGGCGATCCGTTGGATCCGGTGGCGCGTTTTCATTTAAATAATGGCGCGCGCATTGAGCGCTTAAATTGGGCAGGCGACCCTTCGCCAAAAGGCTACAAACAATCGTATGGTTTGATGGTGAATTATCTATATGATCTCAAACGTCTTGATAAACACCGCAATATGCTGGCACAGGGGAAAATACCTGTATCTAGCGAGGTAGAAAGTTTGTATAGTCGATAGCATGCTAACAATACAATTATTCGTATTTTTATGTATTTTATAAAACCTAGGAGACAATTTTGAATCAAATGACTTTTAACCGCAGATCCATTCTGCAAGCGGCTGTTGCAGCTGCACTACCTGCCTCAACTTTTAGCTTTGCGCAATCTGCTTGGCCGTCAAAGCCTGTCACCTTAGTCGTGCCTTTCCCTGCAGGGGGCGGTACCGACGCGTTTGCACGCCCTTTGTCGGGCCAATTTTCTAAGTTAACCGGCAAACAGCTCGTCATTGACAACCGTGGTGGCGCTGGTGGCACATTGGGCGCTGGCATTGCAGCCAAGGCGCAGCCGGATGGTTATAACCTGTTCATGGGTGCGGTGCACCACGCCATTGCGCCTAGCATGTACGCTAAATTGGATTACGACCTTGAAAAAGACTTCGTGCCTTTGATGCTTTTGGCCAACGTGCCGCAAGTCTTGGTGGTGAATCCTAAGAAGTTTCCTGGCGATTACAAAGCGTTTCTAGCGCAGGTTAAAGCCAATCCTGGTAAGTTGAACTATGGCTCTGCTGGCGGCGGCACCTCACACCATTTGGCAGGCGAGTTGTTCAAACAGCAAACCAAAACCTTTATCACCCACATCCCATACCGTGGTGCTGGCCCAGCTTTGCAAGATTTGATGGCGGGTAATGTGGACATGATGTTTGACGGTTTGGGTTCATCAGCCGGTCATATCAAAGGTGGCCGCATCAAGGCGCTGATGGTCTCGGGCGCTAAGCGTAACGCAGCCTTCCCAGATGTGCCTTGCGCTGCCGAACTGGGTTTGCCAGACTACACGGTGACGACTTGGTACGGCTTGTGGGCACCCAAAGGCACACCAGCAGACATTCAAGCCCGTATTGTTGAGGAAATGAAACGCGCTGGTTCAACGGACGAAGCCAAACTGGCATGGGCTAACAACGGTGCTGAATTCGGCCAACAAACGCCTGCACAATTTGGTACTTTTGTCAGCGCTGAGATCAAGCGTTGGGCCGCTGTCGTCAAGGCTTCTGGCGCAAAATTAGACTAAATCAGTGGTATCAGTAGCCGCCATGGGCGAAGTGCGGTGTCATTTTGAGGGTAGGTTGGCCATCGTCACGATAGCTAATCCTGCCAAACTTAACGCCATGTCGCACCACATGTGGCAACAATTGCGCTCTGTTTTTAATAGCATTCAATCTAATAAATACGCCGGTTGTGTGCTTATTTTTGGTGCACCCTGCGGTGGTTTGAAGGCTTTTAGCGCAGGTGGCGATATTTCTGAATATCCCAGTTTTCGGTTCTCAGAAGACAGCTTGCGCGAGTTTCATGAAGTCGATGTGTGGGGTGGATTAAACGCCATGTTGGATTGTGACGTTCCCATCGTTGCGCAGATTGAGGGTGCATGCATGGGCGCAGGCTTAGAAATCGCGAGTTGCTGTGACATGCGCATCGCTGGTGCGTCGTCAAAATTCGGCGCGCCGATTGCGAAGCTGGGTTTTCCTATGGCTCCCAAAGAAGCGGCACTGGTCAAAAACGCAGTTGGCGAGCTGACAGCGCGTGAAATGTTGCTGGAGGCCACCGTGCTGGATGCCCCTACGATGCGGCAGCGCGGTTTTTTGAACCGTGTGGTGGTTGATGCTGATGTTGCCGACGCTGCTATGCAATCCGTGAACCGCATTCTGGCGCTCGCACCGCAGGCGGCTAGGTTGAATAAGCAGACTTTTAGAGGATTAAATATGCCTTTAGTTGGCGTATTTGTTGCCGATACTGCTATTAATTCAATAGTGAATTCTGCTCATAATCCTTACGCGTATGCCGACAGTGCAGAGCACAAAGAAGGCATTAGTGCTTTTATTACTAAGCGAAAACCTGATTGGACAAAGGTTTAAATCCCCCTCAATCCCCCTTTTTCAAAGTGGGAAGCTAAGACAAAAGACGAAATTGCTATGAATCACAACCTCTTCACCGCTCTACGCACAGCATTCCCCAAAGACCTTGACGCTATCGCTGTCGAATCCATCATCTCTGCCGACAATACCCTCAATTACAGCTGGCGCGACCTAGACCGCGCCACGGCGATGATGGCTAACTTGTTGAATTCATTAGGTTTGCCCAAGGGCGCTCGCGTTGCGGTGCAGGTTGAAAAATCCGTCGAAGCGATGATGTTGTACTTGGCAACATTGCGCGCCGGCTACGTGTTTCTGCCACTCAACACCGCCTACCAAAGCGCCGAGATTGATTATTTCATTGGCAACGCCGAGCCATCTGTCGTCGTTTGCAGCCCCGCCAACTTCGGCTGGGTCAGCAAAATCGCCTTCAAAGCGGGGACGCAAAATGTGTTTACGCTGGGTGATGACCGCACAGGTTCTTTGCTCGACCGCGCAGCACACTGCAGCGACAAAAACACACCAGCCGTCTGCAAGCCCGATGATTTAGCCGCCATTTTGTACACCAGCGGCACGACAGGCCGCAGCAAAGGCGCGATGTTGACACACAGCAATTTGCTCTCTAATGCAAAGGTCTTGAAAGATTACTGGGGTTGGCAGCCGAATGACATCCTCATTCATGCGTTGCCCATCTTCCATGTCCACGGTTTGTTTGTGGCCCTGCACGGTGCCTTGCTCAACGGCAGCAAGATGATTTGGATGTCTAAATTCGACCCAAAAATCGTGGTCCAAAAGCTGCCCGAAGCCACTGTTTTCATGGGGGTGCCTACGCTTTATGTACGCCTGCTGGGCGAGCCGGGTTTGAACAAAGAAGCTGTTCGCAACATGCGCCTGTTTGTCGCTGGCTCCGCGCCACTGCTGTTGGAAACCTTCAATTTGTGGCAAGAACGCACGGGGCACACCATTTTGGAGCGTTACGGCATGAGCGAGACAGCGATGCTCACCTCCAACCCATACTCCCCTGAAGACGGTGACCGCCGTGGCGGCACCGTCGGCTTCCCGCTCCCTGGTGTGAGCTTGCGGGTGCAAGATGACGAAGGCGCAACTCTTCCAGTGAATGAAATCGGTGGTATCCAGGTCCAAGGCCCTAACATCTTCAAAGGCTACTGGCGCATGCCCGAAAAAACGGCTGAAGAGTTCACCTCAGACGGCTATTTCAAAACCGGCGATGTCGGAAAAATCGACGAGCGTGGCTACGTCACCATCGTCGGCCGCAGCAAAGACCTCATCATCAGCGGTGGCTACAACGTCTACCCCGCAGAGATTGAAGGCTACATCAACGACATGGCAGGCGTAGCCGAGAGCGCCCTTATCGGTGTACCGCACCCGGATTTTGGCGAGGTAGGCGTCGCGGCATTGATTTTGAAGCCCGGAGCGAGCTTGACGCCAGAAGATGTTCTAAAAGACTTAAAAGCCAAACTAGCCAATTTCAAAATCCCGAAACGCTGCTTTGTGCTTAAAGAGCTGCCGCGAAATACGATGGGGAAAGTGCAGAAGAACTTGTTGAGGGAGCAATATAAGGGCTTGTTTGCCTAAAATTTAAGCCTTTTTGCTGCAAATAAGATAGCTGCTTAGGCAATAAATACGCCGGCTAGGTGCTTAAATTGTTGGTGTTTTTTGAGAGTTTGTAACGACGAAACTCACTGGCGCAGATGAAGCGCAGCGGAATTTTCGTCCAGTGGAGTGGCTGGTTAGGTCTCACTCTTTGTGCTCATTTGGCCGGCTTGATCGATTGTGAGACCTTCCTTAACGAATGCCTGCATTTTGTTCGGGCCAGCTGGTGCCAATCCTTCAGCTTGCATTGCGCCATACCAATTGACCAAAGCCTGCTTCATCCAATCTGGATTCTTATTCCAGACAGGTCCTAAGTATTCGACCCAAAGCTCAAGTTCTCGCACGGAGATATTTCGTTCTGGTGAAAGGATCTCTGCTGCCGTGACGAGGCTCTTTGCCAAGACCTCATCCACCACTTCGCTCGGTAGCGACCAGTGAGCGTTCCCCAAACAGTCTGTATAGAAACCTATTTGCTTCGTCGCATCCAAGACTTCTGGATGATCCGATGCACTATCAATCATTGGTTTGAAGTCCTCTAGGCGCCGTGCGCCCTTGGCGACTAACTCTGGAAGAATCCAATTGATGTTTTTCTTTGTGTGGGATCGGTATTCCTTCCAGAGGCCTTTAATCTCATCTGTTTTCGCGGTTAAGAACCGTCTGAGAATCACGACCTTTCCTGACTCTTCAATTGACAGCGCGGCAACAGACGCGGCTGTCGGCCAACGCTTGTTGTCGAGAAGCAGCCGGCCGTCATGAGCCAAACGTCTAGCATTGTTTGTTGCAGCATTCATACCCGCCGCCACCTGCGCGATTGTGAGGGCGCCGCGGTACGGTGAGAGGAGGTCTGCCGCTGACATAGTGAGACCTAACGTTTAACATAAGCCGCGCCTTTAGGCGTCGGCACGATAGAAGGGTTAGGAGACACGGCGCGCAAACTCAAAACGTGTATTGCAGAAACGGATTGACTTGGCTCTTGAGTAAGTTCCAATCAAATTCATACATGTCAGCCTCACCCCAACTGACTGGAGTTTCGATGGTCAAGAGACTAGCGTCGTGAGACCAGTGATTGCCACTGTCATCTACGCCAAACATGGAGACTGGATGGTTTGGATCAAACGCAAAAATATGGAATTGTGAGAAGACAATGCAAAAGACCGCTGCAACTGCGTCTATAGCGTTTCGTAAGGATGCTTTGGAGAAATTGGCGGCGCGATCATGCTTCGCGGCGTTGTAGTCCTGGTACCAACTGAGACTGTGACCAGCTGCCCAACCTTGCAGAGGAGTCAGTCGTTTGTGCGAGCCGTTCCAGATTGGGATAGTGACCTTGTATTCGGACAAGCGGGATGCCGAATTTATCTTGTGGTAGTCCTGCATCGTTAGGTTGCCACGCGCAACGTAACCGTTTGCCGAGAGTATTGCACGAGCGTTCGCTTCGAATTCGGTAGATGCTCTGAGTAGCAATGCATACAGCTCGTGTGAGAAGCAATCAAGGTTT
Organism: Polaromonas sp.; assembly: GCA_031390045.1. Taxonomy (GTDB): domain Bacteria; phylum Pseudomonadota; class Gammaproteobacteria; order Burkholderiales; family Burkholderiaceae_C; genus Aalborgiella. Next base: position 2,973 of record JANMTB010000120.1, on the reverse strand, counting down.
GCGTCGGAGGGTTCGACGTAGTCGAACAATCGATACAGCTGCTTTTCAAGAAGGTGATAGCCGCGGACCAGATCGATCAGATCTGTGGCGTAGCGCGGATCCCGTAGATATGTGGAATCAATTGACTCAATGTAGTGACCGCCGGCGAATGGTCGGCAAATTCTGAAGTAGGGTTGGCTGATTGCCATGGGTGATGTTCGTGTTGCCTAACGTAATTTATACCGCAAAACCTGCGGAATATTCTGGCGGTTGCGTATTAATCTGGTCATCAAAATCTCCATAGAATGGCTTACAGCTTACTTTTCAAGCGATTATACTGTTTATATTTACAGTTATAAAAATTACCATGAAACCCCGCACACCAGTTTTAAAATCTGCTCAATTACTCGATTGAGTAAGTAAGTGGATTCGTTACCTTCACTATAGCTTAAGTACAGTTAAGACTTACTTGTATTGGGTCAAATTTTCTGAGTTGGCATGGGTAGAGCGGTGCAATGCGGAATACAGTCCCACGAGAATTTCAACTATTGCTACAAATAAAATAGCATCTTAGGCAACAAATACGTCGGCTATAGCCATTTTTACCTCTAAAATAGCCTTATTGAACCGATTTCCATAGAAAATACGCCGCTAAGACATAAAAAACGCTTGCGAATATCTTTTTCAGCGGGGTGATGTCGATGCGGTGCGCGGTTTTAGCACTGGGGAACTCTTCCTATTCAAGCCAGTCTAATACCTGTCAGCCTATTGCTGGCAGGAGGTTACTAAGATGAAAAACTTTAAGCATTGGCAGGATCCCGTTAACGCGGTTTTGGGTGTTGCGTTGGTTCTTTCGCCTTGGGTTCTGGATTACAGTTCAGAGTCTTTTGCTACTTCGAACGCCGTAGTCATCGGTCTGGCGCTGGTTGCGACTGCACTGGGGGCGATGCTGGCACCGCAAGCTTGGGAGGAGTGGACTGAAGCCATTCTAGGACTATGGATGATCATGTCGCCGTGGGTGCTGGTTTACAGCCATGTGCAAATAGCGATGTACGTTGCCGTTGGCGCCGGTTTGATCGTGGTGCTGCTCGCTCTTTGGACGATAGCGACTGACAAGGATTTCAGCCTGCCCAGATCGATGCTGCCTTGATCTACATAAACTATATTTTTAATAGCAACATAGTTAATAAATACGCCGGCTACAGACGAATTTACCTATAAATTAGCTTATTGAACCGATTTCCAGAGAAAATACGCCGCTAATAGGTATAAAACGCTGGCGAAAACTTTTTTGAGTGGCGCAATGTCGATGCGGTGGGCAGTGCGTGCGCCTAGAGGTGCCGTGCTCATGCTGGCGAGGGAGACGATGATGACGCCGGGTAAATAGAGGTAGCCCAAATTACCGGCTAGTGCGACACCGCCGCGTTGCATGGCTGGCAGATGCCAGCCTGCGAAGATATAACCAAGCGTGCCAGCGAAGGCGATGGGGAAGCCGAGCGCGGAGGAGGTGGCTACAGCTTTGTGGATGGTGATGTTGCTCCAGGTCATGAATGGCACGGAGATGAATGCGCCGCCTGCGCCCACGAGTGATGACAAACCGCCAATCAAACCGCCCATGCTGAACATGCCCACTTTGCCCGGTAGCACGCGGTTGGGCTTGGGTTTGCGGTTCAAAAACATCTGGGTCGCTGAAAACGCCACGAAAACGGCGAAAAGCACACTGAGTAGTTTGCCTGGCATGGCGACAGCCAATTGAGCTCCTAATAGCGAACCTGCCAAAATACCGGGCGCCAAAGTCAGCGCGACCGGCCAGAGCACCGCGCCACGCTTGTGGTGCGCCCAAACGGACGATATGGACGTGAAGCAAATAGTCGCCAACGAGGTGGCAACGGCCATTTTGACGACATATTCAGCGGGGTAGCCCTTGCTGGTCAAGATAAAACTGATGAAAGGCACCATCAACATGCCGCCGCCAATACCGAGCAAGCCAGCCAAGAAGCCAGTACACAGCCCAAGTGTGAGCAATTCGACGACCAGAGTGGGGTCGAGCAGTGAAAAGAAAGTCATGGGGAGAGTATAGAAGCAACGTCTATAAGAGAAAGAAGGTTGTCTGCAAATGCTGCCGAACCGGCATCCTGAACCGGGGTTCAGGTGGGCGAGGTCAGCCTCGCTTTGGGTTCATCTAACGCGAGACGATCACGCTAGCGAGGAAATGTTCCAAGCCCGAGCTTTAAAAGCATTGGTTCTAGGAAATTACAGTTCAGTAGGCACTGCAGACGTATTGATTGTAGACCTGCAAAATGCGAAAGGGAAGCAAAAAAGTGAAATAAAACTAAGTTAAAAAGTAACTTAAAAAAGTAACCAAAAACTAAGTGCTAAAGTCGAGCAAAGGTTTAAAGCAAGCGGCCGTCGTCACCCAAAGCTTCGTCTAACTTGGCGATTAAATCAGTCAATTGTTGGCTAGCTGGCGCATCTACGTCAATTGCGGTTGATATATGGCTCGAGTTTGTCGAGGTTGTCGATTCTTCAGTGCTTTCAAACGCTAAATTCAGAGCGGCCAGCACGGCGATACGTTCGCGGGCTTTGATTTTGGCTGCATCGCGGATTTTGCACATCGCGGCGTCCACTTTGCCTACCGCTGCCATCATTTGCGCTTCGCCACCTTCGGGGCAGCCGAGCAAATAGCTTTGGCTCATGATTTGCACTTCAATTTGCTTCATGCGCTTTCTTTCACGGAATCATGGCTCAAGGTTTCGGGCAAACGCTCCAAAAGCGCATCGACACGCGCGCGCGCTGCGCCTAAGCGCGACTTGAGCGAATCACGTTCGTGGGTCAGCACATTAACTTGCTCACTCAAGAGTGCATTGGTGCGCTGCAGCTCCAGATGGCGCACGAGCAGGCGCTCAACCCGTTCGGTCAGTTGATCAAGTTGATTTTGCTGGGTGTGCTGGGTAGGATTAGACATAACAGCACACATTGTAGGGGTGACAAGCT
>JANMTB010000056.1:0-4838 GCA_031390045.1 Polaromonas sp. | reverse complement strand
AGGTTGATGTTGTACGAGATAGGGGAACTGTTGCCCGTTTGGTGGGGCAAGGTCAGATTGAGAACGTATACCGTTTGCAAATTATGAACGCGACCGAAACAAGCCAGCAATATGAGCTGAGCACAACTGGCTTGGAAGGCCTGCGAATCATGTCTGACACCATAGTAGCCGTGGATGGTGCTAGTTCACGCTGGGTTACGGTACGCTTACAGGCCCCACCCAATACCACCATGACATCCGGCTCGCATCCCATTTCGTTCACTGTCACAGCACAAGGGCTTACGCACACCCAAGTAAGCGAAAAGTCAGTATTTTTGGTGCCTGGTTGATATCGTGCGTTCGCAGTTTTCAGGAAGAATAAATCCATGACTCCAAAGCAATTGAAGGGCGCAGACAACACATTCACGCCGCAAACTAAGCCATGGTGGAAAGAGCCATATGTATGGATGGTCATCGCCGGACCAGTATCTGCCGTAGTGGCCTGCATCATTACTGCTTTCTACATTCTGCTGGGGCCAGATGCTGTGGTGTCTGAAAATCGTTACAGTGAAGGACTAGCCATCAATAAAGAGGTTGATAGCGCGCAACCACCGATGCAACCCGCCAAAATAGGTCGCAACCACAGCGCCACAGGAGGTAAAAAGAATGAGCAGCCATGAAGCATTTCAGTCTATCAATATGAAGTATTGGATACTCGTTGTTTGGCCTGCTTTTGTGACTGCATGCTTGTTGGAAGCATTCGTCTTCTCTGTGGTTGATCCTAGTGAGCTGCATTGGCCAGGTTTTTTGTTACAGCCGTCACGCCAAGGTGTTTACACCATCGCATTTTTTTGTTTTTGGTTGATAAGTATGGTGTGTAGTGGTTTAGCATTGTGGCTAGCTAGACCGGATCGAACTACCCCAAATGCGGATAAGGCTTGATGCAATCTGCTCTTGCGATAAGTGCATTGGTCATGGGACTTGCTGGTGGTCCCCATTGCATAGCCATGTGTGGCTCAGCCTGTGCGGGTATCGGACGAAGTGGCGTTAAAAGCACGCACTCAATGTGGATTTTTCAAGCTGGTAGATTAATCGGGTATTCAGCACTGGGGGGCTTAGCGGCCATATCCATGCAAAGTCTGGGTTGGCTTACCGTTCATGCTGCGCCCTTAAGGCCTTTATGGTCATTGGTTCATGTTGCCGCAGCCATGCTAGGCCTCATGCTGTTGTGGCAAGCGAGACAACCCGTTTGGCTTGAAAATGGCGCCCGAAAGGTATGGAGTCAAGTACGCAATGCAACTGGAAACGTACAGGATGGCGCGCCACTGCTCATTGGAATGATGTGGTCCTTACTTCCTTGCGGATTGCTGTATTCCGCGTTGCTGGTGGCAGCGCTTGCCGGCAGCGTGATAGATGGCATTGCGGTGATGGCATTGTTTGCATTAGGCAGTGGCGTATCTCTTATGCTCGGGCCATGGCTTTTGCTAAAGTTAGGCAGGCAAGGTTCTGGTCAGTGGTCTATCCGCATTGCTGGGCTAATGCTTTTTGGATCATCTGTTTGGGGGTTGTGGATGAGCTTGATGCATAACACTGCACCTTGGTGCGTCACGGGATAGAAGTTTGCAGTTTAATAAAGGAAGTGCGCCCTTTAGGCAATATAGGCGGAAAAACTTTATGGTTTCGAGCAGACAGTTTGGTCAAAATGACTTTATGAGTTTTCTTCAAGCTTGTTGTATTTAAGTCTTGCAAAGACCGCAAGCTACTAGGCTTGAGTATCGTGATATCTCGTTGGTCAGCAGTAATGATGCCAGCAGCATCCAATGCGGATATCGATCGGCTGACAGTTTCAAGAGTTAGACCGAGGTAACTACCAATTTCTCGTCTCGTCATGCGCAGCCTAAACGATTGCGAGGAAAACTTCAAAGCGCCATGGCGATCTGCCTCCATCGCTAAAAAGCGGGCAACCCGCGCATCTGATCGAAGTGATCCCAGAGCAGCAAGATTAGTGTTGTCTAGAACTATTTGTCGACTGACTATCCGGTAAATGATGTGTTCCAACTCTAGGCTCGCGTGGCCAAGGGACAATAACTGTTTAAATGGAATAATGATAAGGTCACAGTCTGACAGCGCGATCGTTTCGTTTGCATGGCGATCAGCATAAATCCCGTCGCTACCCAGCAAGTCACCTTTCATCGGAAAACTGACGACGCGTTCGTTGCCTTCGCTATCGAGTATCAGTGTTTTTAAAAACCCTGCATTTACCACATACAGTGCTTCAAACGCCTGCCCAATTCCGTAGACTTGTTCTCCTGGTTTGAGTCGGCGATGTTGAAATTGCGCTTCCAGCGTTACATCTTGCGCTTTGAGATCAAGCTGAAATAATTTGCACACATCTACCAGTGTCGAACAATGTGAATTCTGCTCTGGCCAAGCTAAGCTCAATGGCGTAATTTTGTTTACATGTAAGCCAAAAGACGGTGACATTGCAATTGTTGCGTTCATGATTATTTTTATTCAGTAATGAAAACGAATTAAAGGGTTTCGCTCTTAACAGCATTAGGTTTGACACTTGATTACCAGCTCGGCAACAGACAGCCGCAATTTAGTATGGTCTTCTCCACACATGAGAGTTGTCAGCAAAGGCTGATTTGAGACGTCAGATATAGCTGGGATAAGGTAGGAATAGTCCTACATAACGATTTCACAGAATTTTGATTTTTATCAATCAAGTCAAATAGTTAAATCTTCTTGTCGTTCAGAATTCATTAAACCTCCTTCAGACTTAGTGTCGATTCTCATTTAACTTGGAACTGGGCTTTTATATAAATCAAGCACTTAGCTCCGTGCCAATCATTCAGTTTTGAAGAGGTTAATCATCTAACTCTGAATTATTCCGGGTTTCAATCATTTAAGTCTGGATTATTAGGCTCTAGTTTAAATTAAACGAGAAAATTGATTTTTTATAAACATAGGGAAAATCGAATGTCCCTTACCGAGTCCATTTCAGATGCACTGGGGTTGTCCGCTTCAGAGACAAAGCGACCCTTCAACTGAATTTTCCGATTGTCCACTTCCGAGCCTAAAGCCGAAGTGCGCATGAAAGGATGAGTCAGCACATAGCTGACACTATAAAATCACAAGCCCAATGTGTTTATAAGACTTTGTGAAATACATATTCAAGGATATATTCGGATAATTCTAATTTTTAAAATTAAGTTTATTTTGGATTAATGAGTTGACGGCATCAAACTGACTTAAAAAGACTTTTCCCTTGAAGTTTTCAAAAAAATCTGAGCGCTTTAAAGAATCCATCACTGGACCCTTGACTTCAGACAAATGAAAATTCACATTAGAAGAATTTAATCGATGCGAAATAGCGCTGAGACTTTCTAGAGCGCTGGCATCGATTATATTAACTGCAGAGCACATCAAAATAACATGCTTCACATCTGGCTTTAAAGCAACTTGCTCATAAATTTTTTCTTCTAAATACCCTGCGTTTGCAAAATACAAACTCTCATCGATTCGTAACGTGAGTATGGATGGATGAGTAATCACTTCATAGCGGTCTACATTCCGGAAATGCTCAGTGCCTGGCACCAAACCAACAACTGCAATATGGGGTTGGCTGGTTCTCCAAAGAAAAAGCAACAGCGACAGAGACACGCCTACCAAAATACCAGTTTCAACGCCTATTAAAAGCACACATACGATAGTGGCGAGCATGGACGCAAAATCTGATTTGCTGTATTTAAACGTCCGCAGAATTGAACCAACATCGACCAACGAGAGAACAGCCACAACAATAGTCGCGGCCAGCACGGCCTGTGGCAAATACTGAAACAATGGCGTTAAAAACAAGGTCGCAGCAAGTATACCTATGGCCGTGAATGCACCAGCCAGGGGTGTTTCAGCGCCTGCATCGTAATTGACCACTGAGCGCGCAAAGCCACCTGTGACTGGAAATCCACCAGACATAGCGGCAGCAACGTTCGACACACCCAAACCAACCAACTCTTGGTTCGGGACGATGCGCTGCCTGCGCTTGGCAGCCAATGTTTGCGCTATTGAGATTGATTCAACAAAGCCTACCAAGCTAATCAGCACGGCAGCTGGCAACAAACTTGACCACAACTTGTAATCAAACACAGGCATCGCAAAAGGTGGCATACCCGACGGGATGACGCCAACCAACTTGACACCTTTAGCTGCCAAACCAAAGCCAACGACAGCCAAAATGGACAGCACAATCACCAACACCGGCCCTGCTTTAGCGAGCAAATCCGCCGTTGCAGCTTTGATGCCAAAACGTACCAACAAGGGTTTCAGCTGCTTGCGAACCCAAAATAGAAATGCCATTGAAATGACGCCAATCGCCAATGTATACGGATTGATATTTGCAAAATTAGCTGAGATTGAATGCAGCATGTCTGGCAAAGTATCGCCCTCAGACTTCACACCCAATATATGCTTTAGCTGGCTAGTTGCAATCAAAACTCCCGAAGCGGTGATGACTCCGGAAATAACTTGATGGCTTAAAAAATTGGCGAGAAAACCGAGCCTCAACAAGCCCATGATAACCAAGACCAAACCAGACATCAGCGCTAAAATAACAGCGGCTGTAAGGTATTCTGGTGAACCTGTTACGGCTACTTTGCTTAGTGCAGCAGCCGTCATCAATGACACTACGGCTACGGGACCAACGGCTAGAGTGCGACTGGTTCCAAAAATCGCATACACAACCAGAGGCAAGATCGATGCATACAAACCAATGTGTGGCGGCAAACCAGCCAGCATAGAGTAGGCCAAGCTTTGCGGCACCAGCATGATGGTGACGATTACCGCAGCGACAAGGTCTT
>JANMTB010000038.1:0-4600 GCA_031390045.1 Polaromonas sp. | reverse complement strand
GCACAAAATTTGTTGTTCAAGCGCAAGCGCTACTGCCGTTTCACGGTGGCTGACGTTGTCGAGATTGACTACAAAGACGTCGACACATTGCGTGATTTCATCGGTGAAAACGGTAAAATCATTCCAGCGCGCTTGACTGGCACCCGTGCCATTTACCAGCGTCAACTCAACACCGCTATCAAACGTGCGCGTTTCTTGGCTTTGGTCCCGTACAGCGACCAGCACCGCATCTAAGGAGTAGTCACCATGCAAATTATTCTATTAGACAAAGTTGTTAACGTCGGCAATTTGGGCGATATCGTCAAAGTTAAAGACGGCTACGCACGTAACTTTTTGATCCCATCGGGCCGCGCTCGTCGCGCCACTGAGTCAGCGAAAAAAGAGTTTGAAATCAAACGCGCTGAATTAGAAAAGCAAGCTGCTGCTAAATTGGCAGAAGCCCAAGCGCAAGGTACAAAACTCGGTGGCACCGTCATCAAAGTGACGCAAAAAGCCGGTGTTGACGGTCGTTTGTTCGGCTCTGTGACCAATGCAGATATCGCTGAAGAATTGGGCAAACAAGGCTACAAAGTCTTGAAGTCACAAGTTCGTATGCCTAACGGCCAGATCAAGGTTGTTGGCGACAGCACCGTGACCGTGTCTTTGCACACTGATGTGGTGGCTGAGATCACCGTGACTGTGTACGGCGAATCTGCTTAATTAGCGTTTCCCGCCCAAAAAAAGGCTGCCGAGTGCAAACTCGGTAGCCTTTTTTATTGGCTTTTTTATTGCGCTTTTAGTTTTGAAAGTTTTGCACACAATTTAGTTGCTTATACAGAAGTTGCCCAACAGATAAACAGGACTTATCCACAGCTTTTCATGTGACTTTTACAGTCGTTCGTATTAACATTTAGGGCTAGATTCAAGGATATTCATGACAGCTGCCTCACCTATCTCGCCTACAGAAGCCTCACTCGCTGATATCAACCATGACCTGCAAAGCGCAGTGGTGGACGGTGACTTCGGTGGCAGAGATTCCAACCATCGAATACCGCAAGACTTCATCCCAGACCGGCAAATCGCCCAGCTGCGCATCCCGCCGCACTCTATCGAAGCCGAATCCAGCGTCTTAGGCGGCTTGCTGCTGGATAACGCCGCATGGGACAGAGTAGGGGACTTGCTCAACGACAGCGACTTTTACCGCTACGAGCACCGGTTGATCTACAGCGCGATGACGGGCTTGATCAACGCTTCCAAGCCCGCAGACGTCATCACCGTGTACGAGCAACTGCAAAACTTGGGCAAATCCGAAGAAGTCGGCGGCTTGAGCTACCTCAACTCCTTGGCGCAGTATGTGCCCAGTGCCAGTAATATCCGCCGCTATGCCGAAATCGTGCGTGAACGAGCTATTTTGCGCAAGCTGGTCAGTGTCAGCGACGAAATAGCCACCAACGCCTTCAACACCCAAGGCCGCCCCGTGGCGACTATTGTGGACGAAGCAGAGCAAAAAATCTTCAACATTGGTGAAGAAGGCTCGCGGATGAAGCAGGGTTTCCAAAGTATGGATACCTTGGTGGTCGATTTGCTTGACCGCGTGCAAGAAATGGCGGACAACCCGAACGACATCACCGGCGTGCCAACAGGTTTTTATGATTTAGACCGCATGACTTCAGGCTTTCAAGCGGGCGATCTAGTCGTGCTGGCAGCCCGTCCGTCCATGGGTAAAACCGCCTTGGCGATCAATATTGCTGAGCACGTCGCCCTGCATGAAGGCTTGCCCGTCGCTGTGTTCTCGATGGAGATGGGTGCGGCGCAATTGGCGGTTCGTGTGGTCGGCTCGATTGGCCGCATCGACCAAACCCATTTGCGAACCGGCAAATTAAGCGACGAAGAATGGCCACGTTTGACCGAGGCGATTGAGAAGCTGCGCACCGTGTCCCTGCACATCGACGAAAGCGCCGGCTTGAATTCCAGCGAGCTACGTGCCAATGCCCGCCGTTTGGCCCGTAAATGCGGCAAATTGGGCTTGATCGTCGTCGATTACTTGCAGTTGATGAGCGGTTCAGGCGGTGGCGGCAACGGCGAAAACCGCGCGACCGAGTTGGGCGAAATCTCCCGAGGCTTGAAAATGCTCGCCAAAGAGCTGCAATGCCCCGTGATCGCGCTCTCGCAGCTAAACCGAAGCGTAGAGACCCGCACCGACAAACGCCCCATGATGAGCGATTTGCGCGAATCCGGCGCCATCGAGCAAGACGCCGACATCATCATGTTCATCTACCGCGATGACTACTACACCAAAGAACTCTCCAAAGAGCCAGGCGTCGCCGAAGTCATCATCGCCAAACAACGTAACGGCCCAACCGGCACCGTGAAACTCGCCTTCTTAAAACCGATCACTAAGTTTGAGAGTTTGGCAAGTGGGGGCGGGGATTATTAGAATCAGACTTGAAACTCTATTTTAGAGATAAATTTGACAATAGCCGGCGTTTTTATTGCATATAGTGCTATTAAAAATATAGCAATTTGACTTATTGTGTGATATCGCTAAACGATAGCTGACACTGGCTTTTTGCGGTTAGTTAGGATGATGTGACCAGATCGTAATAAATTAAATCTTTCATGAGCCATACGTAGCCGGTAGGGCGCTCAACGTCTGGCGTCTCGTGCGCGACACTTAATCGTTTACCTGACGTTGACGGGCATGAATCACAGGCGTAAGATAATTAATGTTTTCTTCATTCTGAGGCGAACAATCCAACCCTAAAGGAGACAACCCTATGAATCGCCATATGAGTAATGTGGTTCGCTGTGCATTGATTGCTGGTGCCACGATGTCTGTTTTGTCGACCGCTGTGGCGCAAAACGCGCCCGTGCTTGCGCACACGGTCGTTGTGTCCAAGCTCGACAGTCCGTGGGACATGGCTTTTCTGCCAGATGGCACGATGTTCTTCACCGAAAAGTGCAACGGCCTGTCGGTGCGGCATTCCAATGGTCATGTGGCCAAGCTGCTTGGCATGAAAGATTCCAAAGGCTACGCTTCAACCGCCAACGATTTGTTCTGTGAAGGGCAAGCGGGCATGAGCGGCGTTGCGGTGGATCCCAACTTTGCTAGCAATCGGCAGATCTACGTTTATTCGTCATCTAGCCTGACCGCACCCGGAAGCAATCGTGTGATGCGACTGAAGGTCAACGACGCTGCAAGCGGCGTGTCTGACCGCATCGATATCGTCACCGACATTCAATACAAACCACGCTCCAGCGATCACCCGTTTGGCGGCCCCGGTGCGCATAACGGCGGGCGGGTTCGCTTTGGCCCAGCTGACGGCTTCCTTTACGTGACTACGGGCGATACGCACAATGGTGCGGTGCCCCAAAGTCCAACGCTCATCGGTGGCAAGGTGCTGCGCATTGACCGTGATGGCAAGGCCGCGCCGGGCAATGGCGCACCAGCGGGCTTTGATGCGCGCATCTACACTTACGGGCATCGCAACCCACAAGGTATCACGTTCCGCCCCGGAACCAACCAACCTTTCACCGCTGAAAACGGTCCATGGCACACTGATGAAGTGACTGCGCTCGTACCCGGTGGCAATGCAGGCTGGGATCCACGCCCCAATGTCGGTGGCCGTGGCGCCTGTCCTGACAACTACTGTGGCTACAGCCCCAACCAAATGGGGGCGGTACCTCCGAAGGAGCGCGGAGAGTTCATGCCGATGACCGATCTCAAAACCTACCCTAACGCGATGAAGCCCGCTTTTAACAACGATGGACTGTCACAAGGCTTGTTCTCTGGCACCTTCCTCACTGGTGCGCAATGGAAAGGCTGGAACGGCAAGATGATCATCGGCTATGCCGGCATCGGCATCCACGGCACGCCTGTGGGTAATCGACTTGACGTGCTCGACATCGCGGCAAATGGCACTTCTGCAACACGCACGACTGTCAATTTGCCGATGCCCGCTGCACGCTTTCGCTCCTTGGTGCAGGGACCCGATGGTAACCTGTATGTCGCAACCGACGAAGGTGCAATCTCTCGCCTGACACCGAACTGACACCTATCCAAAGGGCGACGGGTCACCGTTACTATAGCTAATCATGTGGGAGTCCCTCAGTCGTCTGGGCTCCCACATTTTTTTTGAGCCACACCAAAGATGAAATTTTTCTTACCCATTGTCGCCATCAGTCTGCTGCTACCCAGTCAGGCCGCCTTCGCCGACCCTGATGAATTCTACAAGACCAAAAACTGCTTTGCGTGCCACCGCGTTGAACGCAATCATCTTGGTCCCTCGTTCAAAGCCATCGCTGCGAAATATGCCGACGACAAAGCTGCAGATGTCAAGCTGGCTAAGAAAGTCGTAGAGGGCGCAGTCGGCGTCTGGGGCAATGTCCCGATGCCGCCGCAAGCCCAAGTGACGCAAGACGAAGCCTTGACGCTGACGCGCTGGATTCTAGAGCAAAAGTAAGCCGCTACTGAGTGGTCGCTCTGGTACTAAAATTATATAAAAACCACTCTAACTGTCGTATTTATTGTCTAAATTGCTATTAAAGTCATAGCAAATCAGGTAATTTTTTACAGGACTTCACTCGCAAAATCCGCTAATCGCGACCGCTCCCCGCGTGC
>JANMTB010000001.1:0-9236 GCA_031390045.1 Polaromonas sp. | reverse complement strand
CTGCTGGCGCTGCTGCCGGTGCAGCTAAAGACGCAGCCGGTGCTGCTGCTACTGCTGCTGTTGACGCTGCTAAAGCTGCTGCAACTAAAGCTGTTGAAGCTGCTCCTAAGAAGTAATTCTTCTTTTAACCAAGCTTTTGTTGCAAAGCAAATAGCAGGTTAATAAAAAAACCGCTTCTCGAAAGAGGTAGCGGTTTTTTTACGGCTGGTGTTAGTTGAAGTGCTTAAACCACCATCCAAGGTGTACCTGTTTCAGGCGAGGCTGCAAAAATCTCATCTGGCAAGCAACCTAAAATTTCCGCTACAGCACTTTGCGCAAGCGCGGGGTGGTTGTTCTGCTGACTCAGATGCGCTGCGCTGACGTGGCGTAACTTGTCATGCATCAGGTTGCGCAAAATGTCTGCTGCCTGAGCGTTAGACAAATGTCCAAAATCGCCTCCGACTCTCGCTTTTAAAAATGCAGGGTATTTGGAATTACTCAACATATCACTGTCGTGGTTGCACTCAAGCAGAAGCGCGTTGCAGCCAGCGAGTTGCTCTATCACATGACGGCTGGGGTGACCCAGGTCGGTCAAGATACCTAGTTTCGTATTGCCATCACTGCAAGTGAGTTGCAAGGGTTCGCGCGCATCGTGTGGGACTGTAAATGGCTTGAGTTGCAAACCGCCTACCTCAATCAGGCAGGTGTCCACTGCAATGCGAACCAAAGCCTCAAACCCAGGTACGAGCTGTGAATGCGTCGGCTGCTTGGTGCGAAGTTTGCTTTGCATGTCTTGCAAAGCTGCGTGAGTGCCGCTGCTCGCCCACACGGGGATGTTGTAGCGAGAGGCGAGCTGTGTGACGCAGCCAATGTGGTCGCTGTGCTCGTGGGTGATAAAAATGGCGTCAATTTCAGTCGGCAATACATCTGCCATTGCCAGCAACTCTAGCATACGCGATAGCCGCATGCCGCAGTCGACCAGAACTCTGCTTGGTTTGCCAGTTGGTTCACTCACCTCCACCAATGTGGCATTTCCAGTGCTGCCACTGCTTAGATTTTTATAGCGCAACATGCTTATTTTGCGCTAATTTTGAGCGATATTTGAAAAAAAGAATTACTTCAAATCGTCAGCTAAAACTTTAAGAATGTTTTGCACATCAGCGCCAGTTGCTGCTACGTTCTTATCATTCAGTACGCTAACAATGGTTTGCGTCGCGTTGTCGCTTTTAACGGCAATGCGGTATTTCAAAACAGGTATATTGGCTTCGTTGCCAAAAAGTTTACCGAAAAAGCCGGGTTCTTTTTTGTCAGGATTGGGTGCCACATAGCGCACAAAATACACACCATTGGCGCGGTCACGGTCTTCCACGGTGAAGCCGGTTCGGTCAAGTGCTAGACCGACACGACGCCAAGCGCGGTCAAACGCTTCGTCGATTTGGATCACGTTTTGGCCATTTTTTGCGACGATTTTTGATGTCTGCTGTACGGGTGCTGTGGCGATGACTCTTTTCGATTGCTCTTCAGTCACGCCCATTTTCACCATCATGCGGCGTAAAAATTCGGCTTCTAATTCAGGGTCCGCGTCGCGTGGCGTCCAAACGGTGCCGTCTTTGCTTCCCGAAGTGTATTTTTCAATCATGCCACGGTGGCTGACGAAAATTTCCGTGCCGCCGCTGGCATTGCGCTCAATACGCGTGCGAAATTTGTCGCGCTCACCTGTGGAGTACAAGGAATCAAACACTTTACCCAACAGAGAACGAATGGCATCTTGCGGCAGCTTGGCGCGGTTCTCTGCCCAATCGGTTTCTAAAATACCGATGTTTTGATCATCCGTCGTCAACAAGAATCCGTTTTCAGTCCAAAAATCACGCAACTGAGGCCATATTCTTTCTGGTGGACGGTTGATGACGAGCCAGCGCTGGTTGCCAGCGCGCTCAATTTTGACATCACCAATCACGACTGGCGCTGTGCCCGTCACAGGCGTTGCATTTTGGCCTGCTGCAAAGCCACTTGCCGTTGCTGCGCCGCCAGGAACGATGTATCGGTTGTCACGGCTGAGTTGAACCAAATCAGGTGGTACTTCTAAGGACGTGCCTTTTCCGACGCTGCGATAGTTGATTTTGTCTTCTTCTAAGACTGAACAACCGCTGCTCAATAGACCCACCATCAAACTTGCCGTTATGGCTTTTATGGCTTTACCAGATTTAGTTGTCAATTTCAAAGTTGAATACACAAGCAATTCCTTTATTAATTCAAGAGTCCAGCCACGCGCATGGCAGCTTCTACTGCTGGCTGGCTGGCAGTGGTTAATTCTGTCAGTGGTAAGCGAATAGCTGGACCACACAAACCCATGCGCTTCATCGCCCACTTCACCGCAATCGGGTTGCCTTCTAATCCCATGGCTTTGTGCAATGCTAGCATTTTGAACTGAATCGCTATCGCCGTTTTGATATCACCAGCCAGCGCAGCCACGCATTGCTCATGCATCAATTTAGGGGCAATATTCGCCGTCACGCTGACGTTGCCATGGCCACCCATCAATGTCATGGCGACAGCAGTAGGGTCATCGCCAGAGTAAATCGCGAAATCTTTGCCCGTTTCTGCTTTGAGTTCTTGTGCGCCTTTGATCAACCACTGTGCTTTGTCAATGTTGCCGCTGGCTTCTTTGATGCCGACTATCCCATCCACGCGCGCAAGACGCATCGTGGTTTCAACTGACATATCGGCAACAGTGCGTCCTGGTACGTTGTACAGCACCATGGGCAGCGCGACAGCCTCTGCAATCGCTTTGAAATGAAGGTACTGGCCTTCTTGTGTCGGGCGGTTGTAGTAGGGCACAACTTGCAATTGGCAGTCTGCGCCTACTTGCTTGGCGTATTTGGCCAACTCAATCGCCTCTGCCGTTGAATTGGCTCCGCAGCCCGCCATGATAGGTACATGCTTGCCGCCGCGCACGCTTGGATTGGCAGCAGCATAGCGTTTGGATTCTTCAACCGACACGCGAATGATCTCGCAGTGCTCTTGCACGCTGACGGTAGGTGATTCGCCCGTGGTGCCGACCACGCCAATGCAGTCAGTTCCCTCGGTGATGTGCCAGTCGATCAACTTGCGCAGTGCAGGGTAGTCCACGCTGCCGTCTAAATTCATGGGGGTGGCCAATGCCACGATACTGCCGGTGATGGGTGTCATATAGGTGAGCGATTTAATCTATCAATACCGCATTCTACCCAGACGAGCGCCCACAAGCTGCTACAAGATTTGAGTGCGACTAAATAGTTGCGATTAATTTTCTGATTTACATCTTATTGCTATGATTTCAATAGCATAATAATCAATAAATACGCCGGCTATCACTGAATTCATGCATGATTTTCAGAGTATTTGATGTTTTTCGATGTTTTTTTATTCCCAGATCCGTGAAAAGCTGTTGCAAATTAAGTGCTACTCATATTGAATTCAGTTTCAAACTTTTTACAATTCACATGAGGTACAAATTACAACAATTGAATCGTGAATATTACCGAAAAAGCCGTTTTATGTGACAAAGTTGTTTAAATGAAACTAAATCGTGGTGAAATACACACGCTGTTACAGATCGCACACATTTAAAAGGTACCCCGTTTGGGGGATGGTTGCGTGAAATGGTTGAGTAAATAGTTCTCTTTTTAGTTGCCGATTCTTAGTTTTCTAACATTTATATCGAAAGTCACACATGAACGCAGTTTACAAAAGCATTTGGAACGAATCTTTAGGCGCGTGGGTCGCCACCGCTGAAAACACCGCTGCGCGCGGTAAGGCAGGTAGCTCTAGGGCTGGTGGTTCTAAAAAATCCATCGTCATGCCAGCCGTTCATGCGCTAGCTGCTGCGGCTGCTTTGGCGTTTGCAGCGCCTAGTTGGGCATTGGGGAGTGATTGCTCTGGCAGTTCTGGCACAGTCACTTGCGCATTAGCTGCCTACAGTAACGGTATTTCTTTCTATGCAACGGGAAGCATCGATGTGCGTGTGACTAACCCAGCAGCGGTCATAACCAACGATTACGGCATAGGTATACGTATTGTAAATGATGCTTCGACGACTACACTCACAACCCTGACTGGCCAGCAAATCACTGCTAAAAATGGTGAGGGTAATGCATACGGCATTTACGTGGTCGGCATTGCGCCAGTGGTCAACAACGGTGCAAATATCAATGTGAGCAGCTTTAGCACTGGTGCGTCAGCCTCATACCAAGTCGCAGATGGCATCTTCGTCAATCCCTACCCAAACGCTAGCGGCTCACCAGCCGTGGTCAATAACAGTGGCAACATCACCACTGAGGCCACAAGCGGCTATGCTGGCATTCGTATCTTTTCCGACTACAGCAGCAGCGGCAACCCCACCACATTAGCCATCAACCACAACGCTGGCACAGTCACCACCACAGGTTCATCTACCCATGGTTTGCAGTTGGAGAGCTACAACGGAGATGTCACCTACAACGTCACATCCAGCGGAAACGTGCAAACGTCTGGTGATTATGCGTCAGGCATCTACGTGGCTGGCAACAACAGTAACAACGATTCCCAAAATGCCGGCACAGCAAACGTCACCGTCAACGCAGGCAGCATTTCAGCTACCGGGCAGGGAGCAAACGGTATTTCCGTTAGATTGTCGAGTGTTTCCGGTGGCATTAGCAGTAATGGCATTGTTGACATCAACCTGAACGGTGGCTCAGTCTCTGGCGGTAAGGCAGTTGAAGGAGACGGCGCTGGTATTCACGTTTCCACCAACGCCAAGAGCACCATCAACATTGCTTCTGGTGCAACACTCGGTGCGTTGTCAGATCTGGCGATCAATACCTCTAACGGCGGTGACTACAACACCACAAACCGCTCGATCTTTACAAACGACGACGGCGCCACCACCATCAATAACGCAGGCACCATCACAGGCACCGTCTATACAGGCAACGGCGGCACTAGCTTTACCAACCAAGCCACAGGCGTGTGGAACTTGCGCAACTACGCAGCCACTGGTTCTAGCAATACCCGAAATTCTGTCAGCGACATCCACGTCATCTTCGGCTCTGGCGAAGGCGAAGTCTACAACACCATCACCAACAACGGTCTGATCCAGCTCTCCCAAATAGCAGGGTACACAGGCGCACAAAACGCCACCTTCCACGGCGTTACCCAATTCACCAATGGCGCAACAGGCACCTTGAGCATGAAAAACGGCTATGCTGGCGACCAAATCACCATCAAAGGCAGCTACAACGCCCAAGCAGGCTCAAAGTTGAACATGGATGTGGTCTTGAACGGTGACAGCTCCGCTTCAGACAAACTCGTCATCAACGGCACAGTCACAGGGCCTACCAAGGTTTACGTGACCAACGTAGGCGGCACAGGCGGTAAAACGGTCAACGGTATCAATTTGATTGAGATCAATGCAACGGACCGGCTGCCAATCGAATTTTTAAGAATTGGCGGCTTTGCTGTGGGTGCTGATACTTCTACAGCTGCCAGCTTCACTCTAGGCGCGCCCGTGCAAGCTGGCAACTACGAGTATTTCTTAAACGCCAAAGGCACAGGCTACGCTTTGGAGAGCACGTATTTTGAAACGCCTGCACCTACACCTACACCTACACCTACACCTGCAGCCACACCATCGGCAGCGCCTACCCCCACCCCAGTGCCAACCCCCGCACCGGCACCTCAAGTCCTGCGCCCAGGCGTGGTGGCGTACTCTTTAGCCTCACAGACCAACTTTGAGCTGAACCAAGTCGCTAACGGTACTTACAACGACCGCATAGGCGCACAAAACGCGGCAGGTGCTAACAACGGCTGGGTGCGCGTAGGCGCATCAAACGTAGATTTGACTGGCGCTAAGTCCTTTGACATCAAACAAAAGCACAACTTCGTGCAAGGCGGCAAAGACTTGCTCAAATCGACGGACAGCGGCACATCAGCCACCACAGGCGTTGCTGCGAGCTACGGTAATTCGGACGACACACTCTATAACCGCGACCGACTCAAAGGCGGCTTTGACAGCAAAACAGGCAGCTTGAAGTCAACCCAGATGACCTTGGCTGCCTACCACACCCGCCAACTGGACGATGGCAGCATCATTGACATCGTAGGCGCCTTGAGCAGCTTAGAGAACAAATTCAGCGACGTCAATGGCACGGGTGGCAAACAAACGGGAACGGGCGTGGCGCTATCGGTAGAATTTGCCAAACCCATCGCCATCATGAACGGCAGCATGACGCTAGAGCCACAAGCTCAGCTCAGCTTCCAAAACCACAGCTACAAAGCCTTCAACGACGGCGTTGCCACCATCGACGCCTACAGCGCAGACAGCCTACGTGCACGTGTGGGCATGCGCTTGAGCATGGGCGACAAAACCAAGCCTGCTGCTGCGACTGAAGCCAATACCTTCTATTTCAGCGCCAATTTACTGCAAGACCTGATCGCCCCAGAAGGCGTAGCCATCGGTGGCGCGACGATTCAAGACGATGTGAACAAGAAGACTTGGCTAGAAGTTGGCGTAGGCGGTCAAGCCAAAGTGGGCGGTAATGCCACGGTTTACGGCAACGTGAACTACCAAAAATCCATCAGCGGCGCAAGCAGAAGCGGGGCAGCAGGTAATGTGGGTGTGAAGGTAGCGTTTTAAATTACTTCCTATGTAATGACCCCAAAAGTAATGATCGTCACCACCGAGGCGCCGAACCTCGGGGCTGGCGGTCTTTGCTTTTTTAACGGCTTGCTGTGGCAAGAGCTGCGCACGCGGGGCTACCCCTGTATCACCGTTTACCTGAGCCGCTACGGCATGCCGCCCTCGCAAGCGGCCAACTACACCGTCCCCATCACGGCAGATTTGCCATTTGACCAGTTGCAAGAAGTCACCGCGATAAACACCGCCTGGTCCACCCGCGAGAAGCTGCAGCCCATCTTTGACCAGTTTCAGCCCGATGTGATCTCGGTTCATGGCGATTGGGCGGTGATGCCTTTTTTCTTTGACCTGCCCAAAGTGCAATTTACCTGGCATGCCAGCCACATTGGCATGAGCGACGCCACACGTCGCACCCCAAACGGCTTGCACAGCTACACCGAGCAGCGCATAGCCGCCATGCAAAGCGGTGCGCTGGTACTGCACAGCGATTGGGCTAAACAGCAGGTGAAACTACAGCTGACAGACGAAAAGACAGAAGCCATCGCCCCGGCGCATGTCTTCCCCATCGGCGTGCGCTTTGAAGACTACCCAACTACCAAAATACGTCATCCCAGCGGCAAAATCATCGTCAGTTTCTTCGCACGGTACAACGACGAAGCGAAAAACTTCTCCGCTTTTAACGGTGCGTTGCAGCGCTTAACGCCAGATTTGCGCAGCCGTATCGAGGTGCGGCTTTACGGCGCGGGTGATTTACCCGCTGAATTTCAAAATTCAGGCCTGCAAGTGCTGGGCTATGCCACAGGCCAAGCTAAGCGCGACGTGCTGGCACAGGCCGATATTGTGTTCATGCCCAGCACCAAGGAAAGCTTTGGCATCATCGGGCTAGAGGCGTTGATGTCTAACTGCCACCTGATTGCCACGCCCGGCTTGGGCATGGACGCCTACTTGCCAGCCGAATGCGCCTGCCTGCCTGATGCGAATAGTCTTGCCGATCATTTGAGTGCTTGTATCATCAATATTGATAGCATCCGAGTCAAGCAAGACGCCGGCTATTATCGGAAAATGGTTGATAAATCGCAGTTTAGCGTACAAGGCATGACCGACAGCTATATCGCGGTTTGGCAAAGCATGATGGTTGTGGCTGAGTAAAAGGCTGAGTCAAACAATGGCTATGAATCAACCCAAAGTCCTGATTGTCAGTTCTGTAAAACCTGATGCTTTTGAAGCCCAAAGCACAGGCATGGGTTTGTTCATGCAAACGCTATACGACGAACTCAAACGCAGAGACTACCCCTTCAAACTCTGTGTTTTGCAACAAAATCGTGATGGATCAACAACTTACAGCGTATGTGGGGAGGTCGAGGGCGAGGCAGAGTCAACCACAACAATCAACCCCGCTTTGCCCTTTAACAACTGCTTTGAAAGCCAAGCCATCAACAGCGCCTGGACACTGCGAAACGCACTCAAACCCTTGTTAGCTGCGTTTCAGCCAGATGTGATTTCGGTGCACGACAGCGCCTTGTTCATGCCCTTTTACTTCATGGCTGGCATAGTGCAAGTGACCTTGCACAACCGCAGCCTAGGCTTGGCGCACGAGTTAGACCGCACCCACGTAGGCATGTTGCACTATTGGGAGCAAAAAATTGCGGCTAGCAAAGCCTCAGCCATGGTGCTGCACAGCCAACAGGCATTCGACCATTTGCGCGATCAGGTGCTGAAAACAGCACCGCCTAAGCAGCAAACCAGCATTTTCAACATTGGCTTAGATGCTGCAAACTATATTGCCAAGAAAACACCGCATTCGCACGGAAAAATAAGGGTAAGTTATATAGGCAGTTTGCTTGACCCTTTGCAAAATTTCTCTGTATTTGCAAAAACAATTGCCTTATTACCGCAAGCATGTCGCGATTTGATGGTGACCAAAGTTTATACACAAGAAGATTATCTGTCTATTATTCCTGAGGGAATGAAAAATACACAATTCAAAGACATTGAATTTAAATCGGTTAATCATTTTGAAGATAAGAAACTAGCATTGTCTAATACCGATATTTTGCTTATTTCTAGCAGCCATGAAAGCTTTGGCACGCTGGGTTTAGAAGCAATGCTTTCAAACTGCAAAGTTATTGCAAGCCAGGGCACGGGAATGGACAGTTATTTAGAGCCCGGCAGTGTGTCCCCATGCGAGCCAACAAGCATGGCTTTGAAGCTTGAGGCTGACTTGCATCAATGGACAGCTACGCAGCAAAAGCAAGCGAACAATGACTATCGACAGCTCGTTGATAGCCCACG
The DNA here is from genome assembly GCA_031390045.1 of Polaromonas sp. Taxonomy (GTDB): domain Bacteria; phylum Pseudomonadota; class Gammaproteobacteria; order Burkholderiales; family Burkholderiaceae_C; genus Aalborgiella. The sequence goes on along the minus strand of JANMTB010000001.1, from coordinate 313 downwards.
GTTCAGCGCGACACAGATGGTGGATAACTACACCACAGCATGGCTAAATTTAGCTAAAATTAGTTAAAATCAGCTATATTTTTTATAGCTGATTAGGCAATAAATACGCCTGCTATATCGATAATATGCCTAAAAACACAACCAAATCTGATTCGCCAAATCCAGCATGAACTCTGGCCGCGTATAAGCCATAAATACTGCTGCCAAAGCCGCTAGGGCTACTGCCCAAGCCAGCAAGCGTTTGATGGTGTAGTGCGAGTCTTGCATGGTCTAAATGATACGTTATTTAAGTTTATGCAGGTTTCAGAGGTGA
>JANMTB010000202.1:0-5523 GCA_031390045.1 Polaromonas sp. | reverse complement strand
AAGACGCAAAAACTTGGTTGACTGAGCGGGTTTCAGGCAAAACGTAAACCATACCATCTGACTTTTTGAATGACGCATGCAGCGCTGTTTTAAAAAAATTGACAGGCACGTTAACGCAGCCAAAAGAAATGCGCCTCTCGCTGGGTAGCGGTGATGCTAAGCGCTCAGCACGTCGCTCTTCAGGTTTGCCTTTGACGATAGCGTGGAATGAAACTGCACCTTCGTAATCAATCCAAACAATGTCTGCGCCTTTGATGTTTTTATCTGAGGCAGCTATAAAGCGACCTGCTGGCGTCGTCTTTTCCTCTGGCTTGACTTGCGATAAAGGCTTGTTGCCAACACCTGGAAAGGAGTCGTCGCCAACGGTTATGCCCAAAAGTACAGGCGCCGCGCCGCGTAAGCCACCATGAGAATGAAACACAAATACTTTGGCTTCTTTTTTGTCAAGGATGACGAAAGGCATGTTTTTGTTGTCACCCGAGTCAACCACCCAATCCGCCACTTGGCGCGCTTCTGGTGACGCAGTTTCCTGCTTCAAATTCGCCCGTTTAACGTATTTGCCTTGAATCGCACCAGGGCCATGGTCTTCAACCGCAGGTTTGGCTATTGCCTTTTTCACAACTTTCACAGTTGCTGCTTTGCTTTTAACTGGCGTAGGTTTTTTCGCAGCAAAACCTGTAGCAGCTAAGCTTGCAAGTAACAAGCCCAAACAAAAGCGTAGCAAAGAAGTGCTATAGATGTTGATCATGAGCGAATTTTAAAGCTAAAAATTTGAAAAATCTGTAAAAAACTGTATTACCGTGGATTCTCAAAAAACACGTAATTCGTTGCAAAATCGCTGATTTCAAAATAGACTTTTTTCTCGCCCGCGTCGGCAATCATGTTCAAGTTTTCGTCCAACACGCCGTAGCCGTAGCGGTAAGCACGTGGTTTGCCGTCATCGGTACCTAAGGCGGTGCTGATTTTGTCGATTTTTAGGAAACGGCGGACGACTTTGTCGCCAGCATAGATTTCCAAAACACCATTCGTACCTGTGTAGTTTTGAATGTCACGGCTGATTTTGTTTTGTTGCTCTTGTGTGCAACTAGCCAGCATGAATACTGACAAAATTGCTATTAAAAGTGTAGTGATTTTTTTCATATTTCGTCCTGATTAAGATGGTAAATAATGAGGGTTATTGGGTGATTCGTGGATAAATTTGGGTCAATTATGCAGTCCGCTGACGCATCGCCTCATACAAGCAAACGCCGCTGGCGACGGAAACGTTCAAGCTCTCAACCGCGCCCATCATGGGGATGCTGATCAGCTCGTCGCAGGTCTTGGCGGTCAGTTGGCGGATGCCGTCGCCTTCTGCGCCTAAAACCAAGGCGACAGGGCCTTTGAAGTCGGTTTGGTAGAGCGTTTTCGTCGCCTGGTCGCTGGTGCCTATGATCCAGATGTTGCGTTCTTTCAGCTCATTCAGCGTGCGCGCCAAGTTGGTCACCATGAAGTAGGGCACTGTTTCGGCCGCGCCGCTGGCGACTTTGGCGACTGTGGCGTTAATACCGGCTGCGTTGTCCTTGGGAGCGATTACCGCATGCACGCCAGCACCATCGGCCACGCGCAGGCAAGCACCTAGGTTGTGCGGGTCGGTCACGCCGTCTAGTACCAAAATCAAGGGGTTGACGCGTTCGGCCAAAGGCATGTCTTCATTCGTTGCCTCTAGGTTTTCGAGCAATTCATCGAGCGAATGCACTTGTGTCACGGCTTCAACCTTGGCGACAACGCCTTGGTGGCCATGACCGCCTGCGAGTTTGACGAGACGTTCGCCGTCAGATTCAATCAATTTCATGCCCATGTCCGACGCTTTGGCGATGAATTGCCGCATACGCGCGTCGCGGCGGGTGGCGTCGTGGTAGATCTCTATGACGGATTTAGGCGCGGTTTTGAGCCGCACGTTGATGGCGTGGAAGCCAAACAGGACTTTTGAGGGGGAATTTGCAGACATGGCTAGATTATCGAGGTAATAAGTCGAATTGGACTAAGTTTATCGGCTGACCCAGGCTCAGTAATGCGTAGAAAGGTAGAATTTCACACATGAGCACTAAATACACAGAAGAACAAGTTTGGATTCGCCTAGATAACGTGGATGGCGACGTTGCCACTATCGGCATCACCCACCACGCGCAAGACGCTTTGGGCGACATCGTTTTCGTCGATTTACCCGAAATCGGCAAATCGATAGCCCAAAAAGACGTCGCTGGCATCGTCGAATCCGTCAAAACCGCTGCCGACGTCTACATGCCCGCCAGCGGCGTCGTCACCGAAGTCAACGAAGCCCTACGCGCAGACCCGTCATTGGCCAACTCCGCACCTTTGGAATCGGGTTGGTTTTTTAAAGTCAAATTGAACAATCAAACTGAATTGGCCGGTTTGATGGACGAAGCGGCTTATGCCAAATTTGAAGGCTAAGTAATGTAATTTACACGGGTAAGCTATTTTGACTCAAATATAATAGCAGTTATATCAATGAATACGCCGGCTAGAGCCGAATTTTACAGGTAAAAAGTCATTAAAGTCGATTTTGACATTTTGCTATGAATAATCTAGCAGTTTAGGCAATAAAAACACTGGCTAGAAACGATTTGCCTGCTGTATTTAGTGGTTTTCTATAATTACTTCAAATACGGCTTCAACCACCCCAGCCCACTAGACGTCCCATTCGGCTGTCCGCCTAGTTTCGGCTTGTATTCGCAGCCAATCCAACCGTCGTAGCCTAGGCTGTCAATAACTTCGAATAAATACGGGTAGTTCATTTCACCAACATCTGGCTCGTGCCGTTCTGGCACACCGGCGATTTGGAAATGACCGACATTGCATGTCGGCAGGTATTGGCGGATTTTCATGGAGACGTCGCCTTCGACAATTTGGCAGTGGTACAAATCCATTTGTACTTTGACGTTGGGTTGCCCAATCTCAGCAATCAAGGCATGGGCTTCGTCTTGGCGGTTGAGGAAAAAGCCGGGGATGTCACGGGTATTGATGGGTTCTAGGAGCAGGTTGATGCCTTGTTTAGCGACCCATTGGCTCGCGTGTTTGGCATTATTGACGTAGGTTTGACGTGTATTTGCTTTGTTTTCGGCAGTAGACAAAGCATTCACTGGTAGCAAACCCGCCATCATGTGCAGGCGAGGGCAGTCTAGGGCTTCGGCGTATTTCAATGCCAAGGCTGCACCAGTGGCAAATTCAGCCTCGCGCCCCGCAATACAGGCGATGCCACGCGTGCCAGCGTTCCAAGCGGTGTCTATGGAATCGGCGTCCACGCCGCCGGGGGGCAGGTTGAACAAAACTTGCTGCAAATCATTGTTTTTGAGCCTTGCGGCCAGTTCTTTGGCCTCGTACGCGTAGGGGAAGAGGTATTCCACGGCTTTGAAGCCGTCTTTGGCTGCTGCTTCGAAGCGGTCTAAAAACGGTAACTCAACATACATCATTGACAAATTAGCGGCGAATTTTGGCATTTCTGAGTTTCTTATTTTGAGGTTTTAGATTTTCTTATCGCTATGACGATCTCACCACTTTGCGCCAAATGTATCGCGCAGTTCTTGAATCTGTAGCTCGCTCAACGGAGCAATGGGGTCTTTACTCAAATGAATCAATTTGGCAGTTTCTTCCAACTCTTCCAAAACCGCCATCGCCTGCGCGGGGTTGTCATGCCAGACGTTGGGACCTAAGCGCGAGAGCATGACGGCGCGAATCGGCGTGCCAGCTTGCGCGTATTGTGCAATCGTATCCGCTACGTTGTGCGCCACTTTGGGGTCGCCTGGGCGGTGATACGGAATCAGCGGGACGTGGCCGACCTTCATCACTAAGTAGGGGGTGATGGCAGATAAAAGTTCAGCTTGATTCGGATTCGCTGCCAAACTTTGTGCGACACAATACGAGCTGTGGGTATGAATCACGCAAGCTATTTTAGGTAAAAATTTAGCTGTAGCTGAGTAGATACTTGCATGTAACGCTATTGTTTTACTAGCAATATCACCGCTGATATGTTTTAGATTTAAATCTAATTTGCTCAACTTTGCAGGGTCAAGAAAACCCAAACACGCGTCTGTCGGCGTGATCAAATAACCATCATTCAGACGTACGCTGATGTTGCCCGCCGTGGCATGCACGTAGCCACGGCTGAACAAACTTGCACCGACTCGGCAAATTTCTTCACGCGCTTGGATTTCTAGTTTATGCATTGATCTTCAATGTCACAGCGTTCGGGTTTTCACGCACATAGTCGCGAATGATTTTTTCATAATCGGTGTCGGCTTGAAGGCCGAGCTTGTTGGCGCGTTTGGACGACACAACGCCAGGCCAAGTTTCTACCAGTTTCAAAATGTCTGGGTCGGGCGTCCAATCCAGCAAATCAGTTGCAGCTTTGCCAGCAACGCGCTCAAGTGCTGCAGCCATGTCGCCCACACTGGTGCACAGCGCGGGTAAGTTGACTGCTTTTAATGGGCCCCATGCTTCGCTACTGACTTCAGCAGCGCGGATGATGCCTTCCACGGTACGCGCTGGGGAAGATAAGGCGATCAAGGTTTCTGCTGGCACAGGGCAGGCGGCTTTGAGGCCAGAAAGGGGTTCGCGAATCATGCCGCTTAAGAAGCCAGAAGCTGCGCCGTTGGGTTTGCCAGCGCGCACGCTGACGGTCATCAAGCGCACACTGCGCGCTGTGATGAATCCTTTGCGACCGAAATCTGCCACCAAATTTTCGCCAATCAACTTTTGCGTGCCGTAGCTGCTTTGCGGTGTAGGTAAGGTGTCGTCTTCGATGAGGTCAGGCATAGGAAAGCCAGGCACTTTGCCAAACACGGCTAAGGAACTTGCGAAAACGAAAGTCGGTTTGCTTTGCAATGCACGGCAAGCTTCGAGCAATGAGCGTGTAGCTTCGTAGTTACTGCGCATTCCCAAGTCAAAATCGGCTTCACACTCACCACTGACGGCTGCCGCCAAGTGAAAAACCACCGACGTGTTGGATGACGGCAATTTGTGCTCACTGAGCAAGTCGTTCAAATCACCCGCCAGCGATACTATTTTTATATCAGCCAGTAAATCTGCCGGTGCAGCGACACGGTCAGCCAAGGTGATGGTTTGAATATTTTGTGCCGCATCGCCGTTGAGAGCCAAGGAGCCTTGCGCCAACAAAGTGCGAGCCAATCGAACACCTAAAAATCCTGCGCCGCCAGTGATCAAAATATGCATCATTAATCCTTTATTTTGTAGTTGTTCTATAGAAATTACTTCTTCTATATTTTCTTTTTGGGGAGTTCAATTCCAGGGAAAATTTTGATAACTGCACTGTCGTCTTCTTTAGCAAATCCCGCCGTTGAAGCTTGCATAAACATCTGGTGCGCAGTGCTTGACAACGGCAGCGGGAATTTTGTAGCTCTAGCCATGTCTAAAACAATACCCAAGTCCTTGACGAAAATATCAACAGCAGACAGCGGTGTGTAATCCGCCGCCAGCACGTGCGCCATGCGGTTTTCAAACATCCAG
>JANMTB010000185.1:0-20300 GCA_031390045.1 Polaromonas sp. | reverse complement strand
CGAGCGGCTTCTTGGGCGTTTTGGAGGCGCCGCAATTCACTAATTTGGCTTGTAAGAACACTTATATCATCTGCTGATATTTCATCCGTTCGGTTGAATTGTTTGAAACTTGACTCAAAGAGGGATTCAAATTTAGCCATTTTTGGCGACATCATGATGTCGCTTCGGATCGCCTTTATTGCTGCCAAGGCTTCAATTTGGATAGCCTCACGCGCTGTTTTAACGGCTTGGCGGGCTTGGGATTCCGATTGCAAAATAGCAGGTGGCACAACCGCTGCGGGCAGCGTGGCATACAGTTTTTTGATTCGCAGGTCTTCGGCTTCTGCTGAGGCGACGGCCTTCAATGCACGTTTTTCAACTTCCTCGTTGGCTTTTACGCTATCTTGTAATCGCTTTTTCTCCGAGCTTGGGAGACTTGATTTGAATGGATGTTCAGTACAGAACTGATCCCATTTCGCGCGCGCGGATTCCACATCTTCACGCACGATTTTAAGTTCAGCTTGTCGCTGAACCACTGTTGAAAAGTGAATTAGACCATTTTTGATTTCAGCGATTTTGAGCTCGCGGGCTGCGACTTCATGAGCTGCAAGGGCTTCTTTGAGATCGTCCAATGGATCGGGTTTTGGTGGCTCTGCAACCGGATTTGTTGATGCAAAATCATCATCAGTGAAGCCAAAATTCTCTGCGTCGCTAGTGGTTACACCTGCGCCCTGGTCGTCTTGGTTTTCCATCGCTGCAACGACCTCTGCACGTGCTTTGGACGCTTCTTCATCATCCAAAATTGGAAGTAAAGACGGGTCATTTGTTTCGAGGCTTTGTGCGATACGGAATAATTCATTCGAGCATTTATCCTCAGCCGATTTTGTTGCTGGTAAGGCTAGCTGGGTCGGCTCGTAGCAAAGTGCGGGGGCAGCCTTGTCCGGGTGCTGATACTTTTGAAGATCTGATGCCCGCAATCCAAATCCAAAAAATGCTAGCAATCGCTTCAAAAATGCGATTATTTTTTCGATCAAGAAAACGCTTGATTGTGCTAAGAGTCCGCCAATTATTAACATGGCCTTAGCTGCTGGACCTACCTGCAAATTAACCACTTCCGAATTGAATTTTTCGCTGTTTAAAGTGACCTCGGTTTGGTGCACTGCGTGGGTCAATTCTTTCGCGCCATACTGCTCTGGCAAAATTAATGGCTTCAACATGGCAGGCATTTTGGATGCAGGTTTCTGCTCTTCCTGCTCTTCTTTTTGGTTGTACTTTAAGCCTCGCGCCAGCATGCCCAAACTGTAATCTGTGCCAAGCTTGGAACCTGGAACTGCAACCCCTGATTTTTGGTCAAAATATGAAAAGCCTTGCAAACGGCCTTTCTGCGTTTTGGCGTCCCTAATTTCAACGCCTTTTTCAAGCAGTTTTTGCTGCAAGTTTTCAAAAGTTAATTCTGTTTCGCTCTTGAAAAATGCATCGACTTTATTTTGGATAGTTTCTTTTGCAGTCATATTTCCCGTCCTCTTCTTGGCGCTGGTTTGGGCAACAGTGGGGGCACGGCGCTCCGCGGGCTCCCTGTTGTGAGAATTGAGTCCGTGCTTTTCTTCCAGCCATTTGGTCACTTTGATGGCGCGAAAAACGTCGTTTTCAATGTTGAAAAGAGTGCCGTCCGGCTGGACGCGTAGGACACTAATATGGACGCCGTCGCGAGGGGTCGGATCTTCGTGATGGTCACTGTGCCGAATCGAGCACCAAGCGGCCATTTCAGGGTTTAGCCCCATGCTGGTTAAAAAATCGTTAGAAATTTCATCCCATTTTTCACGTGGGAGCACGCCATCCCTTGTGTCCAAGTTCAAGCTGACTCGCCAGATTGGATTTGTGACATCTCTCAATGCTCGCAGAGGTGCGGCCTGTTTAGACATTTGGCGTGGCGTGCCACAAAGCGTGCCGCAGATGTATTCGGCTCGCGCCCGACCGGTAACCTTGCAATGTGAAAAATCGTACTCGAGCGCTGGCCTAAGTGCTTGACCTTTTGTGACGAAGGCGATCATGACGTTCATTTCATGACAGAAATGGAGCACCGAAACTCCGCCAAAAGCTCGCGAGTTTCAGCCAATTCGGCCAACAACAGTCGGACTGCAGCGGCTTCGCCGTCGGACAAAATTGTTGAATTTATGCGATTGGCTAGGTTATTTATCTGGGTCAAACAACTGGCAATGCGGGCTGATTCCTGCCAGGTAGTCTGCCACTCGTTAGGCAGTGGCGCTGTCAGGATCATGTCCAAACCGGCGGCCCGAAGCCAGGCCGAGCGCGTGTGGTGACCACGTTTTTGATCGAGCAAATCTGCCTCAGTGACCGTCAATTTGACGGTCACGACGACCGTCCGCAAAAATTCAAGCGCCTTTGCGACTGGGCCAGATTTTTTTTTGCGAGGCTCAAAAACTTCCACAATTCACTCCTAAATAAATAGCACCTTGAGAGGTCTGGTTTTACTGGGCGCAGCCCAGCGAGGGGGCATAAAAAATGAGGCGAAGCCGAGGCTTTTTTGACCATGCGAATGAACGCAGTTCAATTCGCATATACCTCGCTACTCACCTGCACCCGAATTTCACTCCCTCCAAGTCTCTAACTTTGAACAGGAAATGACGACCCCCAAGAAGGGGCTAAATCTGTGGGTTCGGCGTGGAAATTGCCAGCACCGGTGGCTGTAGAATCAGGACTCCCGATGCCAAAGCATCCTCAATAATTGCGACAGCGTCGGGGTGCAAAATCCCCTTTTTGCTTCGAAGCCGATCGAATTCAACATCCACCCGGCCATAACTTTCCGTCTGGATTGACCAACCATTCTTTCCAACCCAGAGCGGCGGCAACAAAGCTGTTGGGGGCTCTGCTTTGGCTGTGACTATGCTCAAAGCAGCTTTTTTTGCGATTGAAACAGCGTAGGCCGCAGGATCTTTTGCATTGCATGAGCCCGCAATGATCGCGGCTGTGGCTCGATCTAGTTGTTCATTGCTTGCCCCCCGGGCCGCGAACGTTAATGCCATGAGAAGTGCCTCGTCCTCAAAGCCCAAAACACCTGTCAACATGTCCCCGAGCCCGATTTCCTTTGAATTTTGCAAACCACCACCCATCTGTGGTGGTAGTTCCTCTCCTTTCTGTTCTGTTCTATTCATTTGGTCGTCGTGTCGGACTCCGTGACGGTCATCGTTACGTTCGTTTCGTTTTGCAGTTGCCGCAGCTGTCGCACCTTCTGTTTTCTTCTGATTGCCTCTCATAACCGAATAACTTTTTTTCACAGTAGCAGTTAAAACTGGATGGTACAAACGCAAATCAGCGTGCTGAATAAAACCAGAAAGTGAACCAATTTTTATTTTTTTCCAAGTTTTTTGGTCAACTTTTGCACAGTCTGCAAGTAATTTGTCATCGCATGGCAACGAGCCGGCAGGGATCCTATGCCAAGCTGCACAAAAAAGCATAATTTGGGCGCGAAATTCTTCCGCGCTCGATAAGACTGTAAATTCGCAGTTTCGCATTAGTTGAACGTCAATTGGCTGCGACGCAAATCGGCGCAAATCAACCTCCTCTCCATAAGGTGCGGGTGGAAGTTCTTGTTCTTGTGGGTTCGGTGTGGGTTCGGCGTGGAAAGTCATTTCGCACCGCCCAGTTTCTCAATATTTGATGCAGAATCTAGTTTGGTTGCTTTTCCAATTGCTGCCGATGTCGAAGCGGTTGCACCCGCTTCGACAAAACCCCCGACTGGCCCGACTGGTACCCAGTCGGGATTTCTCTCCCTTTTTTTATCAAGCAGAGCTTGGCTGAAAAGTTTTTGGCCACGTTGGTCGAGCCATAAATCGGCCGCTTTTACATCCACGAAAAGCCCTTCCCTTTTTCGAACAAAAAACGGATATCGCTGCCTCCAATTTTTACGGATCGACTCCTTCCGAATTGGTAAAAGGTCAGTGAAAAAACGGTATAGGACATAGGCAGGCACATCCTCCGAGTCGCAAGGGTGGACGCCTGTTACGTTCGTGCTCATACAGCACCCCCCTGTGACCGGATGCGCTCGATGAGCTCATCAATGTCTGATGAGTGCCAAGCGGTCGTGTTGGGGCTGAGCTTAACCCCAGCTGGATATATTCCTTTTTTGATCCCGCCCCACCACACGCTTGGGCAAACTGGGATGCGTTCCAAAACTTGAGGGAGACGCAAAAACTTTGGCGCGTTAGAAACGCTAGATTTTTGTAAATTTGAAGCCATTTTTTTCTCTTAAATCAAAATTTGCCGTCAAGGCAAAATGCGGCAAGCGCTCGGCGGCCGCGCTATTTGAATTAAGAGATTTGACGCGGGGGGCGGAAAGATGAATTCGGGCGTGCCTTGCCGGCTGGAACCGGCACATCAGGGATCAAAACGCAGAAAATTTGCAAAATTTTGGGGATTGCTTTTTCTTTTGCTTTTTCAGCCGCAAACATCAAAGGGGCTGCAAATCCTAGAGACGCAAACACTGAAATAATTGAAAATTTTGCGCCACACAACATTGCTGCAAGGGTTGGGTCGCCATCTACAACCCTTAATTGGTTTGAATGCCAATCGCCCAAAAGAGCGTAAAAAAGTGCTATTCCGAATGCAGCAGCTACCAACCCAAATATTATTTTGGTTGTTAAATCATTTGAAAAATTTGCACGATCTTGCATTTGTGCGAATTTTGCCATACATCGTTGAGTTTGTATGTCAAAAAAACACCATTAATTTGTAACATCGCCGCGTGGGGTAAAAATTCGTGGGGTAAATCTTTTGCTACCTCTTACCCCACCGTTTACCCCCTTTTACCCCCAGACAGCAACAAACGGGGATGGATGGCGATACAATGAAAAAAGCCCGCTGTCCTATGGGAACAACGGGCTTTTAACTGTTTTTAGATGCCAAAAAATGAGAATTTGGTGGCCTGGACTGGAATCGAACCAGTGACACGCGGATTTTCAATCCGCTGCTCTACCAACTGAGCTACCGGGCCTGAGCCTTTGATTATAGCAGTCTTAGAGGCGTTTAATTGCCGCCGCGCTTGCTGCGGGTGAGGTCTACTCCTAGTTGTTTCAATTTTCTGTACAAATGGGTGCGTTCAAGACCCGTTTTTTCCGCGATTCGGGTCATGGAGCCGCCTTCTTTGGCTAGGTGAAACTCAAAATAAGCTTTTTCGAATTCGTCGCGGGCGTCACGCAGGGGTTTGTCTAAATGGAAGGTTTGGTTAGCAATGGGGCCTGTCTCTGCAGGGCGCACTTGAATGTGGCTACATGTCATAGTGGACTCTAGGGTTGGCTCGCCAACCGTGCTGCGGACACCAGCTTGCACTTTACCACTGTCGCGCGCCAAACCGTTTTCAACCGCTTTGAGTAATTTTTGCAGTGTGATCGGTTTTTCTAAAAAAGCTTGTGCCCCAATTTTGGTGGCTTCGACAGCTGTTTCTACAGTGGCGTGGCCGCTCATCATAATCACGGGCATGGTGAGCTGTCCTGCACCTACCCACTCTTTAAGTAAGGTGACGCCATCAGTGTCAGGCATCCAAATATCAAGCAAGACTAAATCGGGTTTGCTGCGGTGACGTGCAGCGCGTGCTTGGCTTGCGTTTTCAGCGAGTTCTACGGTATGGCCTTCGTCATTGAGGATTTCCCACAGTAAATCCCGAATGCCAAGCTCGTCATCGACCACCAATATATTTGCCATTGTGAATTTTTATTGCGTGCAGTTATTGAGAAATTATAGAAAATTATCCAACTTTAATTGTTAATTCAGAGTCTACCGCGAATGATAGCGAAACTTGAGCGCCTTGTATCACGCCATCTGTAACACGATTAGATATATCGATGCGAGCACCATGCTCGTCTGCTATCTTTTTAACGACGGCTAAGCCTAGACCAGTTCCGTGGCTTTTACTTGTTACGTAGGGCTCAAAAGCACGATTTAGGATATATTCAGGAAAGCCTATGCCACTGTCCGTGACCACAAGGCGCACTCTTCGCGACTCTACGTTCCACTGTGTAGCAACGGTAACATGCTTGTTAGATGACAGTTCGGTAGCATCTACAGCATTTTGTAACAAATTATGTATGACCTGCCTAAGTTGCTGTGCGTCGCCCATGATGCGCGGACATCGCGGGTCAAGCACAGACTCAATTGTTACGCTACCGTGTTTTGCTTGCGTCGCTAAGCTTTCGTCCCCGACATATAGCTGCAAAATATCAGCTGCCAACATATTGAGGTCTACTGGCTTGAGCTCAGCCGCTGGAAGCCGCGCATAGTCCCTGAATTCATTGACCAAGCGTTTCATAGCGTCTACTTGGTCGACAATGGTTTTGACGGATTTGGTGACAACTGACTGCTCGGATGCATCTAATTTACCAGTCAATTTTTTCTCTAACCGCTGGGCTGATAATTGAATTGGTGTGAGCGGATTTTTGATTTCATGAGCCAAGCGTCGCGCCACGTCGCCCCAAGCTTGCGCGCGCTGTGAAGAAACAATTTCAGAAATATCATCAAATACCAAAAGACGCATAGATTGATGCGCTACGTCTCCGACATGGCTGCCTGCCTCAGACGGTAATTCAGCCCCTCTAGCTATTAAATTAATAGTGTGTTGTGTGGCATAAGGTGAACTTTGACCAGTGGTACTTTGGGCAACGGTATCATCAGTGGGCGCTTTTAGATTGAGCGCAAAGGCTTGCTGCCAGTGGTCTAGGTTATGCAATTGCCGCTCACTGAGGTACGCATCAAATTGAGACTGAACGCCTAAAGCAAAAGTCTCTAACCCTATGATGCGTGATAATTTGAAGCCTACAAAATCAGCCAAGGTCGTTCGCAAAATTCGTGCCGCACTAGGATTGAAAGATTGGATGACACCCACAGCATCTAACACGATAACGCCAGAGGTCAAATTATCCAAAATAATTTGCAAGTTTTCACGCGCTGTGTTGACTTGCAGCATACTTCTATCAACCGCTGCGCGGGCATCAGATAGCTGCTGTGTCATGTCAGCAAAAGATCGCGTCAAACCGCCTAACTCGTCTTTGCTTTTTAGGACAGCTTTGGGAGTCAAATCCCCTGCGGCAACTTGACGAACGCCATCCGCCAATAGCAGAAGTGGTGCAGCCAATTGCGCGCCCAAAAAGACCGCTAATAAAACGGCTGTAAAAACAGCCAGAAATAAACTTAAAGTCAAAGTCGCGATGTACATACGCTTCAAGCCACCGCGCGCTAAGGCGCGGTTTTGATACTCGCGGTTTGCTTCCGTCACAGCCAGCGCATTTGCAACCAGTGTAGGGGAGAGAAGCTGTGTGATTTGTAAAAACCGTGGCTCAGTTGATATTCCTAAACCAGCAGGCTGTACGACAGCCAGTACTTTTATTTTTACAGCTGCTGGCGCGGCAGAAGATGCGCTACCGTCTGCACTTAACCCCGAAGTCGCAGCGGCAGCCGCCGTGGCTTCATCAAGTCCATCCAAGCTCACAACTTGACGCTGTAATCTGGCCGCTCGTAATTGCGCTGGCGTTGGTCTATCGGGATTAATTTGATAGCGCGATGTACCTGCACTGCCAATGAGCTGTCCCGTTGAACTCCACAACAGCGCGTCTTCCCCAGAAACCTGCTCTCGTATTCGTTCCAACTCAAGTGAGGCCGCAACGTCTGACAAGTCAGACAATCGCCGAGCTGCCACACTAGCATTGTTGCCTAAATCTGTTGACAACACGTCAATTGTGACTCGACCTAAGTTCAAACCTGCATCAAGTGCAGCTTCAACTTTTACATCAAACCAACTTTCAATGGATCGTGCAACGAATTGGTAGGAAACCACATAAATCAACACCCCGGGCGCAAAGCCCACCAAGGCAAATATCAAAGCTAATTTCACCAATAACTGGCTACCAAATTTTCCTTGTTTCAATCTCACAGCCAAACGTATCGCCATCCATAAAATCAACAAAAGCAATAAGGATGCGACAACGGTATTGACGATCAATAATTGACCATAGGTATCTTCATATTGCGCTCGGTTATTGGTTGATATTGTCAGTAAAAAGAGCAGTGCTAAGCCAATCAAGACCATTGCAGCAGCACCAATACCGAGAAGCCAGCGGATTTGAGGCGATCTAAGCGATGCGGGGTTCAACCCAATCAGGGTCCATAATTTTTTCACTTGCTAACCTCAGAAGCGAAACGGATACTTTTAGTGGCGAAAATATTCCAATCGTTCTGCCCAATCAAACCAATTTGAAATGGGCGAGGAAGTTGAGACACATCCAACTTAAAACTTAACTCAAGGGTATGCAAAGCCTCTGGGTCAAGCTCCGTCAATTCAACGATGCGCCATCGGGTAATTCGTTGTATTTTGGACATCGCGTCTGCTAAGGTATCAAAATACTGTGGTAAACCACTGCCAAGCCCTAGCCCTAGGTTGTTCGCACCAGAACTACTTGATACATTGAGACGCCATCTGCGCGTGAGTGGTTGATATGCAAGCCTCATTTGCCGGGTTGCGACGACGAGCTTTTTATCGTACCAATACCAGCGGTCTCGCCGCACCTCAGCATCTGCTACAAAAATCAAAGGTATGCCTTTGATCAATACATCTTCTATAGCGAGAGGTACGTCAAATTTCAACTGTGCATTCAAGTATATTGCACCATCCGATCGCTCAACTTGAATGGCGCTGACACTTGCTTCAGCAAATCCATCAGGCCCAGCAGCCTGCGAAGTTTGTATTGCTGCATATACAAGTAGGACGCAAGATATAGCCCAACGGACCAGCATTTTTGCGAGCTTAAGTTGATTGCTTCTCAAAAAGCGCGTAAAAAAATCCATCATGGTTAGTCAGATCATTGTCGGCGACGACGCTTGTTTTTGCACTATTTTTTGGAATTAAATGACCTGGAGATGGTAATAGAACGGCATTTTTGTTGTTTGAAATGAACAATTCGACTTGATCTTGTCCTTCCGCTTTAAAAACCGAACAGGTGCAATATAGCAAACGCCCACCTGGTTTCACAAGTTTCCAAAGCGTGGCTAATAAATTTCGCTGTATTTCAGCAAGTTGTGCAATATCGGTTTCACGTCTTAACCAACGGATATCAGGATGACGGCGCACGATGCCCGAGGCTGTGCAAGGTGCATCAAGCAAGATAGCGTCGAACAATTCGTCTTTTAACGGATCAAACCAAGTTTGTGGCTTGGCAGCATCGGCAACCAGCACTATCGCCTTCAAACCAACACGATCTAAGTTTTGGTGAATCAAGTCACACCGCGCTGCATCAATATCTAGGGCCGTCACGTCACAATCGGCCATTTCTAACAAATGCGTTGTCTTGCCTCCTGGCGCGGCGCAAGCGTCTAAAACGCGCGATTTAGCGCTTAAATTCATGCCATTCAACAGCAAAGGAGCGGCAAGCTGAGCTGCGGCATCTTGAACTGAAACCGTGCCATCAGAGAAACCTAAAACATCATGAATTGGGAGCGCTTTGGTGAAACTAACACCAAATTTTCCAACCTGAGTTATTTCGCTATTTGCTATATTATTTATAGCATTAAACGCAATTAAATAATTTGCTACACATGTTTTTTTTGTATTTATGCGCAAGGTTAAAGGTGCATGCGTGTTGTTTGATCGCAATATATCTTGCCAAGCATTTGGGTGGTCTATTTTCAGTCGTTTTATCCACCATTGTGGATGGTTCCAATGGCCCATGGGGTGCGTGAACGCTTTCTGGGTAAGCTCTTCTTTTTCACGTAAATAGCGCCGTAAACATGCATTGATAAAACTACTAGATGCGTTGGTATGAGGATGTCGCTTAGCCGCTTCCACCGCTTGATCAACCAAGGTAAATGGTTCATAGTGCAGTGTCGTACTTTCACCGCACAAAATAGCGATAGCCACACACAATAATGCATCCGCCTCAGGTGGGGGTGCTCGTTTGGCCAAGTAGCTTTTAATGATTTCTGCCGTCCCCAACCAACGCCAAACATGAAAACTGAGCGCTTGCACTCCTGGTCGCAAGTCAGCATTAACTTGCTTGAGCGCACTGGTGCCAGACTCGCCAGCTAAAACCGCTTGCAATACTGCAGCCGTGCTTTGCAATTGTCGCCAAAGTGGAATTTGTGTGTAAATCTTTTTTCCAGACACGATGGACTGTTGTAGTGTCATTCAGGCTTGCCGATGCTATGAATATTGGGTTTAAAACTAAACAGTGTTGCAATGAATCTGGCCGGAAATTGTTTGATGGCTTGGTTGTAGAGCAACACTGAGGCGTCATGAGCGCTTTTGGATATTTGAATTTGCACTTCTAACTGGACATCTTGATCTTGCAAACCATTGGAAAGCTGTTTATTAATCTCATAATTTTGCAAAACTTTATGTGATTCAACTGTGGCAGCGCGTAATCGCACCAAACGGTTGTAAGCACCAATGGTCCAACAAACCAAAGCAGCTATGCAGCCAACCCAAAGCATTGTTTTTAGCATTTGCGTATCCGTTACTACTTATTTAAAACCACCAATTAAAACGCCCCACAACCGCTAAGCGATGATGGGGCGTTATGCCTAACAACCTAGAGAATTCTTTATAAAATTACTCTATCGCAGCATTTTCGTTATTGACAACTTCGGTCGAAGCATCGTCGTTTGAACCATTTGCAAGACCGTCGCGCTCTTCCGCTTCAGCTTGTGCAATAGCTTGACGTTCAACATCGTCCATTTGCTCTTTCGCTTTACGAGCTTGGTGATAAGCCAAACCTGTACCTGCAGGAATCAAACGACCGACGATCACATTTTCTTTCAAGCCACGCAGAGGATCGCGTTTGCCCATGATAGCAGCTTCAGTCAACACACGTGTCGTTTCTTGGAATGATGCGGCGCTGATGAAACTGTCAGTAGACAGCGATGCCTTGGTAATACCGAGTAACAAGTTAGAGAATGTAGCAGGCAACTTGCCGTCTGCACGCAACGCATCATTGGTATTCAACATCGCTGCGCGCTCAACTTGCTCACCATTAATGTAGCTTGAATCGCCCGCATTCTCAACCACAACGCGACGCAGCATTTGACGCACGATCACTTCAATGTGTTTGTCATTGATCTTCACGCCTTGCAAGCGGTAAACGTCTTGCACTTCATCAACAATGTAACGCGCCAACTCTTCGCTACCGAGCAAACGAAGAATGTCTTGCGGATCAGCTGGGCCGTCAACAATGCTTTCACCTTTGTTCACAACTTGACCTTCATGCACCAAAATGTTTTTCTCTTTCGGCACCAGGTCTTCCCAGACTTTACCCTCAGGATCCGTGATTTGCATACGAATTTTGCCTTTGGTTTCTTTACCAAACGACACAGTACCCGTCATTTCTGCCAAAGTACCTTTGTCTTTTGGAGTGCGCGCTTCGAACAGCTCAGCAACGCGCGGTAAACCACCTGTAATATCGCGGGTTTTTTGACCTTCGATTGGGATACGAGCTAACACTTCGCCAGGACCTACGTCTTGACCATCACGTACTTGAATCAAAGCGCCTACTGGGAAGCCAATCGTTACCGAGTGGTCTGTGCCAGGAATTTTCACTTCGTTGCCAGTCGCATCAATCAACTTAACTTGTGGACGAACGACTTTAGCAGCACCCCGACGTTTTGGATCGATGACAACCATAGTTGAGAGGCCGGTCACTTCATCGAGTTGCTTAGCAACTGTTAAGCCTTCTTCGACATTCTCAAATTTAGACTGCCCAGCAAACTCAGTGATGATCGGACGAGTCAATGGATCCCAATTGGCCAAAATCGCGCCAGACTTGACTTTGTCATCAGCTTTAACGGCCAAAATAGCACCGTATGGTACTTTATGACGCTCACGCTCGCGACCATGCTCGTCGTGAATCACGATTTCACCAGAGCGAGAAATAACAACCAGTTCTTTTTTGCTGTTTGTCACATAACGCATCGTGGCATTGAAACCAATCACGCCATTCGATTTAGCTTCGACGCTTGATGCTATCGCGGCGCGTGATGCTGCACCACCAATGTGGAAGGTGCGCATCGTTAACTGTGTGCCTGGCTCACCAATAGATTGAGCAGCAATCACGCCAACGGCTTCGCCGCCATTGATCAAACCACCACGACCTAAGTCACGACCATAGCATGTTGCACAAATACCGAAACGTGTTTCACACGTCAACGCAGTGCGTACTTTGACCTCATCAACACCAGCTGCTTCTAGCTCGTCGATCAAATCTTCGTCGAGCATAGCGCCAGCACTAGCGAGCACTGAGCGGTTTTCGGGATGCAAGATATCATCAGCAGCCGAGCGACCCAAAATACGGTCGCGCAATGATTCGATCACTTCGCCGCCTTCTACAATAGCGCGCATCAGCGAACCATCATGTGTGCCGCAATCTTGTTCTGTCACAACCAAGTCTTGTGTCACGTCAACCAAACGACGCGTCAAGTAACCAGAGTTAGCCGTTTTCAAAGCGGTGTCTGCGAGACCTTTACGTGCACCGTGGGTAGAAATGAAGTACTGAAGCACGTTCAAACCTTCGCGGAAGTTCGCCGTAATAGGCGTTTCGATGATGGAGCCATCTGGCTTTGCCATCAATCCACGCATACCTGCGAGCTGACGAATCTGAGCTGCAGAACCACGCGCACTTGAGTCAGCCATCATATAAATGGAGTTGAATGACTCTTGATTAACTTCCTTGCCGTGGCGGTCTATGGTTTTCTCCACAGCCAATTGAGCCATCATGACTTTAGAAATTTCGTCGCCAGCTTTGCCCCAAATATCAACAACCTTGTTATAGCGCTCGCCAGCCGTTACCAGACCGGAGGTGTATTGGTTACCGATTTCTTTTACTTCAGCTTCGCAGCGTTTGATGATTTCGTATTTTTCTTTCGGCACCAACATGTCGTCTACGCAAATAGAAATACCTGCTTTTGTTGCCAAACGGAAACCGTTTTGCAACAACTTATCAGCAAAAACCACAGTTTCTTTCAAGCCACACTTGCGGAATGAAACGTTGATGAGCTTTGAAATTTCTTTCTTCTTCAGTGCTTTGTTGATGTTAGCGAAAGGCAAACCTTTTGGCAAAATTTCGCTCAACAATGCACGGCCAGCCGTGGTTTCCCAAAGCTTGGTAGATGGTATAAATTCACCTGTTTCTTTGTCTTTGGTGTACTCTGTCAATCGCACATTGATACGTGCCGTTAACTCAACCACACCGGCATCAAATGCGCGCTGAACTTCGGTAGTATTGGCAAACAACATGCCCTCGCCCTTGCCGTTGGTACGGTCGCGAGTGGTGTAGTACAAACCAAGCACAACGTCTTGCGATGGAACAATGGAGGGCTCACCACTGGCAGGGAACAAAATATTGTTCGATGCCAACATCAAGGTGCGCGCTTCCATTTGCGCTTCAACAGACAAGGGCACGTGTACGGCCATTTGGTCACCATCAAAGTCAGCATTGAAAGCCGAGCAAACTAAAGGGTGTAATTGAATAGCTTTACCTTCAATCAAAATCGGCTCAAAGGCTTGAATGCCTAAACGGTGCAAAGTCGGCGCACGGTTTAGCATCACAGGATGCTCTTTGATGACCTCTTCCAAGATATCCCAAACAACAGGCGTACCAGATTCAACTTCTTTCTTTGCCGCTTTGATAGTCGTAGCAATTCCACGAGCCTCCAACTGAGCAAAGATGAATGGTTTAAATAGCTCAAGCGCCATCAGTTTAGGCAAGCCGCATTGATGTAATTTGAGTGTTGGACCAACAGTAATGACCGAACGACCTGAATAGTCGACGCGTTTGCCCAGCAAGTTTTGACGGAAACGGCCTGACTTACCTTTGATCATGTCTGCCAAAGATTTGAGCGCACGCTTGTTAGCGCCAGTCATGGCTTTACCACGGCGACCATTGTCTAGCAATGAGTCAACAGCCTCTTGCAGCATCCGCTTTTCATTGCGTGCGATTATTTCAGGCGCTTTGAGTTCCAGCAAACGACGCAAACGGCTGTTGCGGTTGATAACACGGCGATACAAGTCGTTTAAATCGGAAGTCGCGAAACGACCACCGTCCAGCGGCACCAATGGACGCAAATCTGGTGGCAGCACTGGCAGCACATCCATCACCATCCACTCTGGCTTGATACCAGACTTCTTAAAAGCCTCCATCAGTTTTAGACGTTTAGAGTTTTTCTTGATTTTGACTTCAGAGCCAGTCAAGTCGCCGCGCAACTTTTCAATGCTCATTTCAATGTCTAAATCGCTCAACAGGTCTTTAATGCCTTCAGCACCCATTTTTGCGATAAATTCATCGCCGTACTCTTTGCGCTTGGCATCATGATCGTCTTCAGACATGATGCTGTATTTTTTCAGCGGTGTCATGCCTGGATCTGTTACAACATATGCCTCAAAATAAAGCACCCGCTCAATATCCCTCAAGGTCATGTCTAACACCATGCCTAAGCGTGATGGCAAAGACTTTAAAAACCAAATGTGGGCGCAAGGAGCCGACAAGTCAATATGACCCATGCGCTCACGACGCACCTTGGTCTGCGTAACTTCAACGCCGCATTTTTCACAAATGACGCCGCGATGCTTAAGGCGTTTGTACTTGCCGCACAAACACTCATAATCTTTGATAGGTCCAAAGATTTTCGCGCAAAACAAACCATCACGCTCAGGCTTGAAAGTGCGGTAGTTGATGGTTTCTGGTTTTTTTACTTCACCAAAAGACCATGACCGAATTTTTTCGGGTGAAGCCATACCAATTTTAATGGCGTGGAAATTTTCATCTGGCGTGAACTGCTTAAACAGATCGAGTAATGATTTCATGTGTTAAGTCCTTATTCTTGTCTGTGATTGATTCGAATCTAATATGCTTTTTAACCGCGCTCTAATTCCATGTCGATGCCTAAAGAGCGGATCTCTTTGACCAACACGTTGAACGACTCTGGCATACCAGCCTCTATGGTGTGCTCACCCTTGACAATGCTTTCGTACACACGTGTACGACCTTGCACGTCATCAGACTTCACTGTCAGCATCTCTTGCAAGACGTACGATGCACCATAGGCCTCAAGCGCCCAGACCTCCATCTCACCAAAACGCTGTCCACCGAACTGAGCTTTACCGCCCAAAGGTTGTTGCGTCACCAAGCTGTACGGACCTGTAGAACGCGCATGCATCTTGTCGTCAACCAAATGGTGTAATTTCAAGAAGTGCATATAGCCTACGGTTGTTGTACGCTCAAAAGCATCACCAGTACGGCCGTCATACAACTGCGCTTGAGTGCGTGTTGCTGTTAGACCTTTGGTTTTCGCGATATCGTCAGGGTACGCCAATTTCAACATCGAACGAATTTCGTCTTCCGATGCGCCATCAAAAACCGGCGTAGCAAAAGTTACTCCGCCTGCCAAGTTAGCCGCCATCTCATTGATTTGAAGATCATTCAACTTGCTGAAATCTTCTTTACGACCCGATGTGTTGTAGAGCGTGTCAAAGAATTGACGCATCTCGGCGGTCTTGGTTTCTGCTTGCAGCATGTCACCAATGCGTTGACCAATACCTTTGGCAGCCCAACCCAGATGCACCTCTAAAACCTGACCAACGTTCATTCGCGATGGAACACCGAGCGGATTCAAGACAATATCGCATGGTGTGCCATCAGCCATGAACGGCATATCTTCAACCGGCAAGATTTTCGAGACAACACCTTTGTTACCGTGACGACCTGCCATCTTGTCGCCTGGTTGCAAGCGTCGCTTAACCGCCAAATACACCTTGACCATTTTCAAAACACCAGCAGGCAATTCATCGCCTTGGGTTAGTTTTTTGCGCTTTTCTTCAAAAGCCAGGTCAAAGCTATGACGTGTTTGCTCAGTAGAGTTTTTGATACTCTCCAACTGTGATGCAACTTCGTCATCGGCTGGGCGAATATCAAACCAATAGAATTTTTCGACAGAATCTAAATACGCTTTGTCGATCTTCGTACCTTTAGCAAGCTTTTGCGGCCCACCGTTAGCAACTTTACCGATCAGCAGTTTCTCGATACGAGAAAAAGAGTCAGCTTCGACAATACGTAATTGATCATTCAAATCAAGACGGAAACGCTTCAATTCATCATCGATAATTTGCTGCGCACGCTTGTCTCGCACAATACCTTCGCGAGTAAAGACCTGAACATCAATAACCGTACCGCGAGAGCCTTGGCTAACACGCAATGAAGTGTCTTTTACGTCACTTGCTTTTTCGCCGAAAATAGCGCGAAGCAATTTCTCTTCCGGCGTCAAAGTAGTTTCACCTTTGGGTGTAACTTTCCCAACCAATGTATCGCCCGGCTCAACTTCCGCGCCCACATAAATGATGCCCGAATCATCCATGCGATTGAGTTGCTGCTCAGACAAATTAGGAATATCACGCGTGATTTCTTCAGCGCCAAGCTTTGTATCGCGAGCCATCACCACCAGTTCTTCAATATGAATGGAGGTATAACGATCTTCCGCTACAACACGCTCGCTGATCAAAATTGAATCTTCGAAGTTATAGCCGTTCCATGGCATGAAGCCAATCAACATGTTTTGACCCAAAGCCAACTCACCAATATCCGTCGAAGCACCATCAGCAATCACATCACCCTTGGTGAGCTTGTCGCCTTTTTTGACGATAGGACGTTGATGGATGTTCGTATTTTGGTTTGAACGTTGATACTTGATCAAGTTATATATATCAACACCAACCTCACCGGCTTGTGCCTCAGAGTCGTTCACACGCACGACGATACGGGTTGCATCAACATAGTCAACCACACCACCGCGGGTGGCTGTCACAACGGTACCGGAGTCAATCGCGGATACGCGCTCAATGCCAGTACCTACAAATGCTTTCTCAGGACGCAAAACTGGAACCGCTTGACGCTGCATGTTCGCACCCATCAAAGCACGGTTTGCATCGTCATGCTCCAAGAACGGCACCAAAGACGCCGCAACAGAGACGATTTGGCCTGGAGACACGTCCATGTACTGCACGCGCTCGGCACCGACAAAAATGGACTCGCCAGCTTCACGTGCTGAAACCAATTCATCTGTTAAAACACCATTCTTATCTAACCCAGCATTAGCCTGAGCAATCACGTACTTACCTTCTTCAATCGCCGATAAGTAATCAATTTGCATGGTGGCTTTGCCATCAATCACGCGACGGTACGGTGTTTCAATAAAGCCATACTCGTTGAGACGCGCATACAAAGCGAGCGAGTTGATCAAGCCAATGTTTGGACCTTCTGGCGTTTCAATCGGACACACACGACCGTAATGAGTAACGTGCACATCACGAACTTCAAAGCCAGCTCGCTCACGCGTCAAGCCACCAGGGCCAAGCGCTGAAATACGACGCTTGTGCGTAATTTCTGACAATGGATTCGTTTGATCCATAAACTGCGACAACTGTGATGCACCAAAGAACTCTTTCAGTGCAGCAGAAATTGGCTTGCTATTGATCAAGTCATGTGGCATCAAAGGCTCTTGTTCCGCTTGACCCAAACGCTCCTTCACAGCTTTTTCGATACGTGCTAAGCCAGTGCGGTATTGGTTTTCCGCTAGTTCACCCACGCAACGAACACGGCGATTACCCAAGTGGTCAATATCATCAACCTCACCGCGGCCATTACGCAAGTCAACCAATATCTTGACGACAGACAAAATGTCTTCATTGGTCATGACCATAGGGCCCGTCGATTCGGCACGACCCATTTTGGCGTTAAATTTCATACGACCCACACGTGACAAATCGTACGTGTCTGGATTGTAGAACAAGCGTTGGAACAAAGCTTGTACTGCATCTTCTGTTGGCGGCTCGCCAGGGCGCATCATGCGGTAGATGGCAACGCGTGCTGCAAACTCATCAACCGTTTCATCCGTACGCAAAGTTTGTGAAATGTACGAACCTTGATCTAACTCATTGGTATAGATACATGGCAAATCTTCGATGCCAGCAGTGCGCAATTTTTTTAGCAAGACTTCAGTCAACTCATCGTTGGCTTTTGCAATGATTTCACCAGTTTCTTCATCCACAATCGATTTGGCGACCACACGGCCAAGCAAGTAATCTTCTGGCACGCTGATGTGCGTTGTACCTGATTGCTCCAGTTCACGTGTATGACGAACCGTCACACGCTTGTCTTTAGCAACAATGACCTTACCTGATTTGTCAGTGATGTCAAAACGCGCCACTTCACCACGAATGCGTTCGCCGACGAAAGCCATTTGAGCGCCACTGTCCATCAAGCGGAATTGGTCATTCACGAAGAAGTTGGCCAAAATTGACTCTGGATTCAAGCCAATCGCTTTGAGCAAAATCGTGACGGGCATCTTACGGCGGCGGTCAACGCGGAAATACAAAATGTCTTTTGGATCGAATTCAAAGTCTAACCATGAACCACGGTAAGGAATGATGCGAGCAGAGAACAACAACTTACCAGAGCTGTGTGTCTTACCCTTGTCATGCTCAAAAAACACACCAGGTGAACGGTGCAACTGCGATACAATCACGCGCTCTGTGCCGTTGATCACGAAAGAACCTTTTTCAGTCATCAAAGGCACTTCGCCCATGTAGACTTCTTGCTCTTTGACTTCTTTGACAACTTTTGAATGTGTTGTTGAAGATTCACGGTCATAAATAATCAGTTGAACTCTTGCACGCACAGCTGAGCCGTAAGTCAAACCACGGGTTTGGCACTCGCGCACGTCAAAACCTGGTTTGGCGAGGTTGTAGTCCAAGAATTTCATCTCAACGAAACCGTTGTGTGAAACGATTGGGAATGCGCCTGTAAAGGCTGCTTGCAAACCTTCATTAGTACGTTTTTGCGGCAAAATGCCAGCTTGCAAAAATGCGGTGTACGCATCTTTTTGCATTTGCAGCAAGTATGGAATCTCTAAAACGCTTTCGCGACTTCCAAAGTTTTTACGAATACGTTTGCGCTCTGTGTATGAATAACTTGACGTTAAATTACTTGTCGTATTTGGCATGTGCTCTCCGGGCTTTAAGACGGTTGTCCTGGGACATACACAACTGATCGGCTACGCCACATACCTCTACAAGTATGCACACGCAACGGGCTTGGTGGTTGGCCGCTACCAACCATGGCGGACGATTGCGCATTGCACGCAACCCGAACCAAGGCATCTTCTGCAGTCGGGGTCAGAAGACACTGAAAAACAAACTTTTTAGCTTGTTTTTCAGTACGTTCTCAAATACCGCTTAAGCACGAAAGGCTGGAGGCCTTAAAGGGCGCTCCAGCCTTCACGCAAAGCAAAGCTTATTTCAGCTCGGCCTTAGCGCCAGCTTCTTCAAGCTTCTTCTTAGCTGCTTCAGCATCAGCTTTAGAGGCGCCTTCTTTTACAGCTTTTGGTGCACCGTCGACCAAGTCTTTAGCTTCTTTCAAGCCTAAACCGGTGATTTCGCGAACTGCTTTAATCACAGATACCTTGTTCGCGCCAACTTCGAGAAGCATGACGTTGAACTCGGTTTGCTCTTCAGCAGCAGCTGCGGCTGGACCAGCAGCAGCAGGACCTGCCATAGCTGCGGCGCTCACGCCAAATTTCTCTTCGATGGCTTTCACCAAATCGTTTAGTTCCATGACTGTCATGCTATCCAGACTAGTCAAAAATGCGTCTTTATCAAATGCCATTTTTATTTCCTCTATTTCCTATTACTTCAGGGTTATTACTCCATCTAAGAGTAGCCCTAAAAATTTATATTGGTTACAAATACCACGGACCCTAAATCTTTCGATTAAGCCGCGACTGCTTCGCCTTTTGTCCCAGCAACTGCGGCCAGCACACGTGCCGTACGAGAGATTGGGGATTGCAACAAGCCCACCAATTGCGCCAACAACACTTCTTTCGAAGGAATGTTTGCCAATTGTTTAACGCCGTTCACGTCCAAAGCTTTGCCAGCAAACGCACCAGCGCGAATCACCAATTTATCATTGGTTTTTGCAAAGTCAGCAACCACTTTCGCGGCAGCTACTGCGTCAACAGAAAAGCCATAGATCAACGGACCAGTCATTTGGTCAGCCACAACATCAAAAGCACTGCCTGCAACAGCACGACGAGCCAAGGTGTTTTTCAACACACTCAGGCTAACGCCATTGCTGCGCGCAGATGAGCGCAATTTAGTCATGTCAGCGACCGTAATGCCACGGTATTCCGCGATCACGAGCGTTTGAGCTTTTGCTGCGAGGCCGTTCACTTCATCAATGACGGCTTGTTTCTCACTGCGATTAAGACTCAAGATTAACTCCTTA
>JANMTB010000141.1:0-12075 GCA_031390045.1 Polaromonas sp. | reverse complement strand
GTGGAGGGGATGCGAGCTGCGATTGAAAAGCAACAAGTAACTCTGCAAAATACTCATATTTCACTATCAAATAAAGAGCAACATAGGCAAGAAATACGCCGGCTTCAACATCATTTATTACATATTTTGATACTCAATCATTTCGAAGTTTTGCTGAGCCCTGAAAGCGACTTCATTCCGGTGATACTGTACGAATGGCGCTCTCTCACACCGCTGCAGCAAAGCACGATGGCGACTTTACAGCGCGAGTATGAAGCGGTGTGGTTGCCTGTTTTAGAGGCGCTGTTTGCGTCGGGGCAGTTGAAATGTCCGGTCAAACTGGCGCGGCTGCTGATATTTGGCGCTTTGAACTGGTCGGTGCAGTGGTTTGATGCCAGCAAAGGCGCGAGCTTGGATGAGCTGACGGATGGGGCGATGGCTTTGTTTATTGGTGAGTAAAGATTAAAAGTAAAGATAAAAATGACGACTCAGAAGACATATCAATCGGTTTTTGCGCCTCAATTATTCTCCGGCAAGGTGATTTTGGTCACCGGTGGCGGCTCGGGCATTGGGCGCTGCACAGCGCATGAACTGGCGGCGCTGGGCGCGCAGGTCGTGCTGCTGGGTCGAAATTTGGAGAAATTACAGGCTGTGGATGCTGAAATCAAGCACGACGGTGGCTTGGTGAGCTACCAAGTGTGTGACATTCGGCAAGAAGAGGTGGTGAAAGCGGCGATTGGCGACATCATTAAACAGCACGGCCAGATCGACGGGCTGGTCAACAACGCGGGCGGGCAGTACATCACGCCGCTGGAAAAAATCAGCGCCAAGGGCTGGGAGGCGGTGATCAACACCAACCTGACCGGCGGCTTTTTGGTGGCGCGGGACTGTTATGTGCAGTCCATGCAGGCGCGCGGTGGGGCGATTGTCAACATCGTGGCGGATATCTGGGGCTCGATGCCGGGCATGGCGCACAGTGGCGCGGCGCGGGCGGGCATGGTGAGCTTGACCGAGACGGCAGCGATGGAATGGGCGCAAGCGGGGGTGCGGGTCAACGCCGTCGCACCGGGCTACATCGCGTCTAGCGGGATGGACCACTACCCAGCAGAAGCCGGCGCGATGCTGCGCAAGATGGCGGAAACTGTGCCGCTGGGACGATTTGGGAATGAGGCGGAAACGTCGGCAGCGATTGTGTTTTTGCTCAGCCCAGCAGCAAGTTTTATCAGCGGCACGACGCTGCGCGTTGATGGCGCGAGGCCGCAAGTGCGTATGGGTTGGGGGGATGTCGCTGCGCCAGTGGAAGTACGAAACCGTGATGCGGTGAAGCCGTTTGATGGATTTCATTTGGCCACCATTCCCAAGGTGTTTCAGGTATGAGCGTCTTTCAATCTTCTTGGAATGCTCAAAGCGCAGTTGCACTAGCGCGCAGAGAAGCCATGCTGGTGCGGATTGCGGCGCTTCGGGCGCTGGAAGACCGCTCCGCGCAGGCGTCCGCAAAGTCCAAACCTGTTTTTGATAAACGTGGCCAGTTGCTGCCGCGCGAACGGGTTGCGCTGCTGCTGGATGCAGGCGCGCCCTACCTGCCGCTGTGTTCACTCGCAGGTTACATGCAGGACCACAAAGACCCCGAAAAATCCATCCCCGGTGGTGGCATGGTAGCTGGCATTGGCTTTGTGAGTGGCACGCGCTGCATGGTGGTGGCGAGCGACTCGGGCATTGACGCTGGCGCGATTGGGCCGATGGGTTTGGACAAGATTTTGCGGGTGCAGGAGATTGCGCTGCAAAACAAGTTGCCCTTCATCCATTTAGTGGAAAGTGCAGGAGCCAACCTGACGCGCTACCGTGTCGAAGGCTTTGTGCATGGCGGGACGCTGTTTCGGAATCTGGCGCGGCTGTCTGCCGCTGGCATTCCGGTTATCACGGTGCAGCATGGCTCGGGCACGGCCGGTGGCGCGTACATGCCTGGGCTGAGCGACGTGGTGGTGATGGTGCGCAAGCGTTCACGGGCTTTTCTGGCCGGGCCGCCGCTGCTGAAAGCCGCCACAGGTGAAATCGCCACCGAAGAAGACCTAGGCGGCGCAGAAATGCACACCAGTGTATCTGGGCTAGGCGAATACCTGGCAGAAGACGACAGACATGCACTGGGACTGGCAAAAGAGGTGGTAGCCGGCATGAAATATACTAATACTGCTATTAAAAACATAGTAAAAATGCCGGTTTTGAGTGGCGATGACTTGCTCGGCTTGATGTCGGACGATCTACGTCAACCCGTGGACATGCGCGAAGTGATTGCGCGGCTGGTAGATGGCTCGGATTTTCTGGAATTCAAACCGCTGTATGGCGCGGCCACTGTCTGCGCCCAGGGAGCGATTGACGGATACGCGGTGGGTTTCATCACCAACAACGGGCCGATTGACGTGGCCGGAGCCAATAAAGCAACGCATTTCATCCAACGCTGCTGCCAGCTGGGCCACCCCATCATCTACCTGCAAAACACCACCGGCTACATGGTGGGCGTTGAAAGTGAACAGGGCGGGATGATCAAGCACGGCTCAAAGATGATTCAGGCGGTGTCGAACGCGGATGTGCCACAAATCACCATCCAGTGCGGTGCGTCGTTTGGCGCAGGCAATTACGGCATGTGCGGTCGTGGCTATGCGCCGCGCTTTTTGTTCAGCTGGCCGAATGCCAAAACTGCCGTCATGGGCGGTGAACAAGCGGCTAAAACGATGCAGATCGTCGCCGAAGCGGGTTTGGCACGCAAAGGCATCACACCAGACCCAGCCGACATGCAGGCACAGTTTGACAAAATCGTGACACTGTTCAACTCGCAAGCCGATGCGTTTTACACCTCGGGCCTGCTGCTGAACGATGGCGTGATCGACCCACGCGACACCCGCGCCGTGCTGGCGCAGTGCTTAGCCATGTGCGCGGAAGCAGATGCCAAGCAGCTGCGTCCCATGCAGTTTGGCGTGGCGCGAATGTGAACCGTTTATTGATCTTATTTAGCAATTTTCAACCCTTCATTGAAAGCACCCCATGAACTACACCCACGAACACCTTGAAATCCAGAAAACGCTGAAACGCCTGATCGACGAAGAAATCAACCCGCATGTGGACGAGTGGGAAGAGGCAGAGATATTCCCCGCCCATGAAGTGTTCAAAAAGCTGGGCAATTTGGGGCTGCTGGGGCTGACCAAACCTGAAGAGTACGGCGGCATGGGGCTGGATTACACCTATGCGCTGGCGATGGCGGAAACGCTAGGACACATCCACTGTGGTGGTATTCCGATGGCGATTGGCGTACAGACCGATATGTGCTCCCCGGCTCTCGCGCGCTTTGGCAGCGATGCATTAAAACGCGAGTTTTTGGCACCTGCCATAGCGGGCGACATGGTGGGCTGCATTGGTGTGAGCGAGCCGGGTGCGGGCAGCGATGTGGCGTCCATCAAAAGCCATGCGCGCAAGGATGGGGACGATTACATCATCACCGGGCAAAAAATGTGGATCACCAACAGCCTGCAAGCCGACTGGATGTGCATGTTGGTGAATACGGGTGACAGTGCCACCGGGAATCAGCACAAAAACAAAAGCTTGGTCATGGTGCCCATGCGTGATGGACCAAACGGCAAGCTCACTAAGGGTATTGAGGTGGCGAAGAAGATTCGCAAGATCGGTATGCATTCCAGCGACACTGGTTTGATTTATTTTGACGAGGTACGTGTGCCGCAGCGCAACCTGATCGGGCAGGAAGGCGCGGGCTTTATGTACCAGATGATGCAGTTCCAGGAAGAGAGGTTGTGGGCGGCGGCCAGTGGTTTGCAAAGCCTGACCAATTGCATTGACTGGACAGTGGAATGGGCACAAGAGCGCAAACTGTTTGGCGCAACGCTGGCGGACCAGCAATGGGTGCAATTCAAACTGGCGGAGATGAAAACCGAGGTGGAAAGCCTACGCGCCCTGACCTACCGCGCCTGCGAGCTGTATGTGCAGGGGCAAGACGTCACGGAGCTAGCGTCCATGGCCAAGCTCAAAGCCGGACGCTTGAACCGTATCGTGCCCGACGGCTGTTTGCAGTTTTGGGGTGGCATGGGCTACACGCTGGAAAACAAGGTGTCACGCATGTTTCGCGACGGGCGGCTGGGCTCGATTGGCGGTGGTGCGGACGAGGTGATGCTGGGTATTTTGGCCAAGATCATGGGGATTGCGAAGAAGCCGCCTAAGCAAGCATAAAAAATCCATCATCACATGCCTGTCATTAAAAAACTGCTCATCGCCAACCGTGGCGAAATTGCGCGACGTGTGATTCGCACCGCACAACGCATGGGGATAGAAACGGTCGCGGTGTACTCAGAATCAGACGCGCTAGCCTTGCATGTGCGAGAGGCAACACAAGCTGTGGCTCTGGGGGGCAACACCTCGGCTGAGTCGTATTTGCGTATCGACAAACTCCTCGCTGCTGCTCACGCTGCGGGTGCCGATGCCGTGCACCCCGGCTACGGCTTTTTGAGCGAAAACGCTGAATTTGCCCAGGCGGTGGTGGATGCGGGCTTGAGCTGGGTCGGACCGCCTGCCGCTGCGATTCAGGCACTGGGCAACAAGTCTCGCGCCAAAGAACTGGCCTTGTCACGCGGTGTGC
This sequence comes from Polaromonas sp., assembly GCA_031390045.1. Classification (GTDB taxonomy): domain Bacteria; phylum Pseudomonadota; class Gammaproteobacteria; order Burkholderiales; family Burkholderiaceae_C; genus Aalborgiella. Next base: position 7,457 of record JANMTB010000141.1, on the reverse strand, counting down.
CCTGCTTACCGGGCTATAACGGCAGCACTGATGCGGATGGGCAATCAGATGAACGATTCGCACGGGAGGCGCAGCGTATCGGCTACCCGCTGATGGTCAAAGCCACGGCGGGCGGTGGGGGGCGGGGCATGCGGTTGGTGCTGGAAGAATCAACCCTGATGGCGGCTTTGCACAGTGCGCGCTCAGAAGCCTTGTCTGCCTTTGGCAGTGCGGAGTTGTTGATCGAACGGGCGCTCTTGCAGCCGCGCCATGTGGAAGTACAGATCTTTGCCGACCAGCATGGTCACTGCATCCACTTGGGCGAGCGGGATTGCTCGATACAGCGTCGGCACCAGAAGATCATCGAAGAATCGCCCAGCCCGGCGGTGGATGCTGCGCTACGTGAACGCATGGGGCGCTGTGCGGTAGAGCTGGCTCTCTCAGCGGGTTATGTGGGTGCGGGTACGGTTGAGTTTTTATTGGACGATACCGCTACAGAAAATAGCGCACCTTCTTTTTACTTGATGGAGATGAACACGCGCCTGCAGGTCGAGCACCCGGTGACCGAAGCTGTGACGGGCTTGGACTTGGTCGCTTGGCAACTGCGCATGGCACAAGGTGAAGTATTGCCACTGACCCAAAAGAAAGTCACCTTCACAGGCCACGCTATTGAAGTGCGCTTGTGCGCTGAAGATGCACAGTACACACCGCACTCGGGCGTAGTAGCCCATTTCGAGGTGCCACCTGACAACACACGGTTTGACCACGCCATTTACAGCGGCATGACTGTTGCGCCGTATTACGACTCCATGCTGGGCAAGCTGATTGCCCATGCACCCACGCGCCAGCAGGCGATAGAGCAGTTGAGCAATGCTTTGGCGCAAACACAGCTGCTGGGTTTGCCGAGCAACCGCTCATTTTTGAATGCCATTTTGCAGGACACTGAGTTTCAAGCAGGTCTGGCGCGTATTCCTTATTTGGTCCACAAGGCTGAGAGCTTACGGCAGACATTGCAAGCGGATGAACAACGCGCTTTGTTGCATGCGGCGGTGGCGATGTATTTTGCATATCAACATCATCCCTCTGAACAACTCGCCTGCCCTTTTGCGAAATCTTTACGGCTGCAGCATCAGGACACCCTGCATACTTTGAGCTTGCAAGAGTTGGGTGGCGGCAAGGTCAAGCTTTCGTACAGCGGCGTTGAGCATGTCGGCAATTACCAAGCCAACGTAAATAGTCAACATTTTGTCACTTTCGATGATTTGCAAGAACGTGTCTGTGCCGTCCAACTAGATGACCAGCACTGGCATGTGCAAGTGGGTGGTGTGGACTTGTGGATGGAAGACTGCACGTTGGTTGCCCCAACAACCAGCAGCGGCGAAGCTGGGTCTGCCGAGGTGCGCGTCAAGTTCAACGGCAAGGTGATCGCGATTCAAGCTGAAGTAGGTGCAACCGTAAAACGTGGCGACACGCTGCTGGTGATTGAGTCCATGAAGCTGGAGCATGCGATTGCGGCTGCGCAAGACGGCGTGATTGCAAGTATCGAGGTTGCGTTTGGGCAGCAAGTATCTACAGGTCAAATTTTAGTGAAGCTAAACGCATGAACTCAACCACCTCAACTACCAGCTTGGCCGAAACCGAGCAACAGGAAACACTGGCCGCGTTGACGGATACCTTGACGCGCTTTTCCAAACGCGAAATTGAGCCGCACATCCACGCTTGGGACGAAGCAGGCGAGTTTCCACGCAGCCTGTATCTGCGTGCTGCCGAGCTGGGCTTGCTGGGCATGGGCTATCCAGAAAACCTGGGTGGTTCGCCTGCTACTTGGCGCATGCGCAACACACTGTCGCAACAGCTCAGCCGCATGGGGGGCAGTGGCGGTTTACTGGCCAGCTTGTTCAGCCACAACATTGGCCTGCCACCCGTGTTGCGTTATGGCTCACAGGCCTTGCAGCAGCAGGTGATTCCGCCCGTGTTACGGGGTGAAAAAATTGCTGCGCTCGCGATTACAGAGCCCAGTGGTGGGTCTGATGTGGCAGCCTTGCGATGCACGGCCACGAGAGATGGGGCAAACTATCTCATCAATGGTGAGAAAGTGTTCATCACCTCGGGAATGCGTGCGGACTACATCACCGTCGCAGTACGCACGGGCGAAGCTGGCAGCAAAGGCTCAGCCGGTGTTTCCATGATTTTGGTTGATGCGAACACGGCAGGAATATCCAGAACCAAACTCGAAAAAATGGGTTGGTGGTGTTCTGATACAGCGCATATTCGGTTTGACAATGTGCGTATTCCAGCCGTAAACCTATTGGGTGAAGAAGGCGCTGGCTTCAAGATCATTATGACCAACTTCAATGGAGAACGTCTTGCGATGTCAGCCATGGCTTTAGGCTTTGCACAGGCCTGTTTTGACGAGGCGCTGGACTGGGCGCGTCAACGCAAGACTTTTGGGTCAAGCTTGCTGGAACACCAGGTGATTCGCCACAAACTGGTGGACATGCAAATGCGTATTTCGTCTAGCCAAGCATGGTTAGATGCCATCACGGTGCGCGCTGACGCGGGCGATGCAAGTTCAGACTGGGTCGCCCAAGTTTGCATGCTGAAAAACCACGCTACCCAAACCATGCAGTTTTGTGCGGATCAAGCGGTGCAAATTTTAGGTGCCATGGGTTTCATGCGCGGCACCAAGAGCGAGCGGATCTACCGTGAAGTCAAAGTCATGATGATTGGCGGCGGCTCGGAAGAAATTATGAAAGAGTTGGCTGCGCGTCAGCTTGGTCTGTGACACTATCAAATATGCCCCATCAAAAAACAAACAAGCCCTCACCCACATTAACTGCAATTGATCCGATTGAATTTGAAGCCGAATTCGTCACTAATCTGAAAAGAATATTTGAAGAAACCATCGTTTTCAACCAAGTGCTCGGCTTGAAGATCACAGATTTGCTGCCCGAATCCGTCCACGGTCGTATAGAAATGCGGCACGAGCTTATTGGCCATTACAGCTACAAGCGCGTGCATGGTGGTGTGATCAGTGCGGCGCTGGATGCGATGGGTGGCTTGGCGGTGATGGCGGCCATAGGCGCAAGGCACATGGATGAACCGGTGGCAGCGCGGCTGCATCGGTTTGGGAAACTGGGGACGATTGACCTGCGGATTGATTACCTGCGCCCCGCCATCGGAGAATTCTTCACCATGAAAGCCGAGGTATTGCGCCTTGGCTCAAGGGTGGCCTCTACCCGCATGGAGTTTCACGGGCCAGACGGCAAATTGCTTGCCGCTGGCTCGGGTGCTTACATAGTGTCGTGAATAATGCCTTGTTTACTTAAAGTACTCAGAAACTGGCTTCCATTTACCGTCAGTAATTTGTGACAAACGAGATGCATCACTGCCCAGCCGCTTAGTTGGGCTGAACGTTGCTTCTGCGCTACCAAAAATATCTGGTGGAATCTTCATGGTATCCATCGCTTTGATGAACGATTCGGTAGACAAGTTGGCGCCGGCTTTGCCAGCAGCGACAGCAAATGTATCGACAATGTTGTAGCCGTAAACAGAGAATACTGTTGGATCTTCGTTGAACTTGGTTTTGTATTTTTTCGCCCAGAAGCTGATGGCTGGTGATGCGTCGTCGGTGTACGGATTTTGTACGGTACTTGTGGCGTACAAACCATTCATGGCAGGGCCGCCGAGTTTGTGAATCAAGTCAGTATAGGCAGCGCTAGAGCCTAAGAAAATCGGGTTGTAACCCAACTTGCGCGCCGTGCCGATAGCACCAATGGTTTCACGAATGATGGTGCCCAGTACGATCATGTCGCATCCGCTGGCTTGCATCTTGGAGACTTGTGAGGAGAAGTCAGTTGCGCCACGCTTGTAAGAAGTTTTCTCTGTGAAATCCATGTTGATAGCTTTCAAACCAGCTTCCGCACCGCGCAAGACTTCCAAACCAAACTCATCATCTTGGTACATGGTGCAGACTTTTTTAGCACCTTTTTCTTTAGCGACTTTAGGCACTGCATTGCGCATTTGGTCAAAATAAGTGGCAGCAAATGAATACTTCAACTTATGAAAAGGCTCATACATTTCTCGCGCTGCGGTAATAGGGAAGAAGTTAATCACGTTTTTCTCAAACTGCACAGGCATGGCTGCCAAGTTTTGAGCGGTGCCGAGATGACCCAGCATCATGAAAATTTTGTCTTGATTGACCAATTTTTGAGCGGCTAGTACCGCTTTTTTCGGATCATAAGCGGAATCTTCGACAATGATTTTGAGTTTACGACCATTGATACCGCCTTGCTCATTGATCTCGTCGACACGCAGCAGCATGCCTAATCGCGCTTGCTTGCCGAAACCAGCGATAGGGCCGGAAAGGTCTTGAATCGAACCCAAGGTGATCTCTGTTTTACTAACGCCTTGCTGGGCGATTGTTAGGGTGGAGCTCACAGCGAGTGCAGCAAGTAATCCTAGTTTTTTAAATGTCATTTACTGACTCCTTTAATAAAAATTCATATAAATTTGACTCAACCTTTTTGACTCAACCTTTGTACATCACCTCTATCTGAGGTGTGTATTTTTTCTCAACCAGCTTGCGTTTGAGCTTCATCGTTGGCGTCAGTTCCTCGTCTTCTGCAGTTAACTGCGTCTCCAAAAGAAAGAACTTCTTAATCTGCTCTACGCGCGCAAACTTTTTGTTAACTCGGTCAATTTCCGATTGGATCAATTGTTGCACTTCTGCAGCGCGCGTCAAGCTAGCGTAATTACTGAAAGGGACATCCCTATCTTGCGCGAACTTTTCGACGTTTTCTTGATCAATCATGATGATGACTGTCAAATAAGGTCGTTTATCGCCAATGACGACGGCGTCAGTGATGTAAGGCGAGAATTTCAAATCATTCTCTAACTCACTTGGCGTGACGTTTTTACCACCCGCTGTGATGATGATGTCTTTCATGCGATCGGTGATTTTGAAATACCCATCTTCGTCCATGACACCAACGTCGCCCGTATGCAACCACCCATCAGGCGTGATGGTTTCCGCTGTTTTTTCGGGCAGATTTAAGTAGCCCATAAAAACATTCACACCTCGCACCAATATTTCACCTGTTGCCGGATCGAGCTTGACTTCGTTGTACGAAGCTGCGGGGCCAATAGAGCCAGGTTTCATTTTGGTTAATGGTACGCCTGTGGATGCGCCACAGGTTTCTGTCATGCCCCACACTTCAAGCATGGGCACGCCTAGGGCTAGGTACCACTTCACCAAATCAGGAGAAATGGGTGCAGCACCCGTCACCAAAAAGCGTGCTCGGTGGATGCCAATCATTTTGCGGACATTGTTCAAAGCCAACCACTGTGCGATTTGAAATTTAAATTTCAAAAATCCGCTCACTGGTTTGTCTGCTAAAACTTTGTCGGCAATCTCGGTCCCCACACCAATGCCCCAACCGTAGGCAGCTTGCTGCGCTTTGCCGGCTTCTTTGAGTGCAATCATCACGCCTGAATAAAACTTTTCCCACACACGCGGCACAGCCGTAAAAACAGTGGGCGCAATTTCGCGAACATTCTCTGGAATGGTTTCAGGATTCTCAACAAAGTTGAGTTTTGCGCCTGTGTAAAGGGCATGGTATTCGCCACCCACACGCTCCGCAATGTGGCACAAAGGCAGGAAACACATGCGCTCATCAGCATCTGTCTGTGAAATGAGGGTGTTGTAGCCACGCACCGTGAACACCAAACCGTGGTGGCTATGCATCGCACCTTTCGGCTTGCCGGTGGTGCCTGAGGTATAGACAAGAATCGCCAAGTCTTTCGGTTGAATGGTTGCGACACGCTGCTTCAACTCCAGCGGATTCTTTGCCAAATAATCACGCCCAAGCGCACGTAAACCATCTAGGCTGATGATGCCTTCGTCTGCCACAGAGCTCAGACCTTCCATGTCAAACACCACAATCTTGCGCAACAACGGTAACTGTGCGCGTACCTCTAAGGCTTTGTCGAGTTGCTCGTCATCTTCAACGAACAAGACCGTTGTTCTAGAATCTTCACACAAATAGTGCACTTGGCTAGAAGCATCTGTTGGATAGATTCCATTAGAAACGCCCGCTGCAGACAACACCGCCAAATCCGTCCAAACCCACTCAACCACGGTATTAGCCAATATTGAGGCGCATTCGCCTTTGGCGAAACCCAAAGCCATGAGTCCACCAGCAATTTCACTTACAGCCGTTGCCGTTTGTTGCCAGCTCCAGCTGCGCCAAATACCCAAATGTTTTTGTCGCATCCAAGTATTCGGACCACGTTTTTCCACGGCGTTCCAAAACATCGCGGGTATCGTATCTCCCGGCATCATGATGTCGCTGTTGGCTTTGATACTGCCGAGATCCCAGAGCTTAGCCATGCATCATCTCCACGTCTTTTTCTTTTTCCAACGGCGCTCACTGCGCATGCCGTCTTCTTTCATGCCCAGATAGAACTCTTTGATGTCATCTTTTTCACGCAAATTAGCACACGTGTCTTCCATCACAATGCGTCCGTTTTCCAGCACATAGCCGTAGTCCGAAGCATTGAGCGCCATGTTGGCGTTTTGTTCGACCAACAAAATCGTGGTGCCACGTTCGCGGTTAATGCGCACGACGATTTCAAATATTTCTTTGGTTAATTTTGGACTCAAACCCAAGCTCGGCTCGTCCAGCAACATCAACGCTGGGTTAGCCATCAAGGCGCGTGAGATGGACAACATTTGCTGCTGCCCGCCGGATAACAAACCCGCATCTTGTGCGGCGCGTTCTTTCAATATCGGAAAGTACCCAAACACCGCTTCAATGTCTTTGGCGACACCATCGCTGTCTTTGCGCGTATACGCACCCATGAGCAAGTTATCACGTACGCTGAGCAGCGGAAACACCTCGCGCCCTTCAGGCACATGGCTCAAACCTTGCTGAACGATAAATGCCGGGTCTCGCGCGGTGATGTCTTGACCTTTGAATTCAATCGACCCTTTGCGTGGATCGATGATGCCTGAAATGGTTTTCAGAATCGTCGTTTTGCCTGCCCCATTTGAGCCTAAAACAGTTCCGATTTCACCTTTTTTGACCTGCAAGCTCACACCACGAATCGCCTTGATCGGACCATAGGCACTTTCTACGTTGAGCAACTTGAGCATCGGTTGCTCGGCAGTCATGGCGGATTGTTCAGTAAGTTCGCTCATGCCGCCCTCCGCAATGCGGAAACATCATCAACAGACCCCAGATATGCCTCGATCACGCCCGGGTCATTTTGCACCTCACGTGGCGTGCCCATAGCCAAGACTGCGCCTTGGTTCATGGCAACCACACGATCAGACACTTTGGACACCAAGCTCATGTCATGCTCCACCATCAGCACGGTGATGCCGAGTTCGTTTTTGATGTCTTGAATCCAAAACGCCATGTCGTCAGTTTCTTCGACGTTCAAGCCGGACGACGGCTCATCCAACAACAGCAACT
>JANMTB010000137.1:0-3021 GCA_031390045.1 Polaromonas sp. | reverse complement strand
ATTTTCAGCTCCAAACCCGCTTTGTGCGGCGCGGCCAGGTGTTTCAGCAGCAGACGGTAGGTGTCTAAATCGAAGGCTAGGCTGGTGTTGGCAGTAACGATATCGTCCAACTCAGCCTCGTTTTGCACTGTCGCCAAGTGGCACCACTGGTCAAAAATGTGCATCTCAGAGCGGCCTGTCTGCGCGTTGTATTCCCGCAGGCCGATTTTGCCGGGGTGCGGCCAAACGCGCAGTTGCTGCTGCTTTAGCGCCAGTTTCAGGCGCAGATGGTGCAATTCGGGCTTTTCGCCACCGCAGCAGACGCCTTTGCAGCGGCCGATTTGGTGGGCAAAGCATCTGCCACCACCTGATTTCGCTGACTCCAAACCCAGTGCTTGATGGCACAAGCCGTGCGTGTCAGCCAACTCGCGCAGCCCGCTCAATGCTTGGTTTTTGGATCGATACACGCCGTACATTTGCCCAAATTCGCGTGGCTGCAGGTCGTCACCCCGCACCAGAGTCATTTGCGGTTTGGCGTTCGGGTTCTCATCCAGCCGCCAGGCACACAAGGCACGTTCACGTCGCAATTGACGGTTTAGCAGCGGCTGTAGTTCTTTGACTAGCCGCGCCTCTAGCAGCAACGCGCCAAGCTCTCCCGCTGTTTCAATCCACTCGACTCGGCGAATTTCCTGCGCAATCCGCATCTCGCGCGCTTCCCGCCCGGCGGCCTGAAAATGCGACATCACGCGGCTACGTAGTTTGATGCTTTTGCCTACGTACAAAGGGATTTGAGCGGTTTTGGGACGCTGTTCCGGCTGCTCTCCATAAAACAAATACACACCGGACGTCTCGGGGATATCGGCCACATTCGTCTCTAAATGTGGCGGCAGTGCGGCGCTGCCCTGCAATAAGATCTGCGCCTGCTCGATAACTTTGTCTGCCCCTAGCTCTTGCATGGCGGTCTGCAAGAAGCCTTGCATCAGATCCACATCGCCCATAGCGCGGTGGCGTGACAGCGTCGATAACCCAGTTGATAGGCCATGCCGCTGCATGATGGCGTCCAGTCCGTGGCTTTTGTGCTGTGGGTAGAGTTTGCGTGATAGCCGCACGGTACACAGCGTTTTCACCCGCAGCGCGATATCCATTCTGGCATATTCGTTGAGCAAAAAACCGTGGTCAAAGCGCACGTTGTGGGCGACCAGCACCGCGCCTTCCAACAGTTTTAACAGCGTCGCGCCGACTTCATTAAAAGGGGGCGCATCGGCCACCATGGTATTGCTGATGCCGGTAAGGCTTTGAATCAGTGGCGGAATCACTGTGCCAGGGTTGACCAGTGTGCTCCAGCGCGCCACCTCTAGACCGTTTTCAACCCGCACAGCAGCGATTTCGGTGATTCGGCAATTCAGTGGGTTGCCACCGGTGGTTTCAAGGTCAAGAAGGACGTAGCAAGGCAGCATAGTCAAACTAAGCGCTAAACCCATATTTAGCCAACACAGCCTTCGCCGCAGGCGTTTGCAGGTAATCAAACAACGCTTTGGCACCCGGCTGTGCATTTTTGAGCAGCACCATGCGCTGCTTCAAAGGCGTATGCAAGCCCTCTGGAATGATCCAAAAAGCACCGCTTTGCGTGGCGACATCTTGCGCTAACGCGAGGGACAGCGCGGTGATGCCCGCTTGCGCCGCGCCGCTGGTGACGAACTGTGTGGCTTGGCTGATGTTGTCGCCTAGTACCAGTTTGGGCGACAGTTGCTCCCACAGCCCTAAGTTTTGCAGCGCTTCCTTAGCGGCGCGGCCGTAGGGGGCGTGTTCTGGGTTGGCGATGGCGAATTTGCGGACGGATTGGAGTTGTTTTGCCAGCCCTGAGCGCGCTTCGACTTCGGTTTTGGGCAGTTGAACTGCTGAATTTTTAGGCAGCAGCAGTGCAATGCGTCCAATACCGTACAGCGCCCCTTTGTCGGGCGTAAAACCGCCATCAAAGAGCGAGAACACCAAGGCCTCGTCGGCTGACATGAAGATATCCAGCGGTAACCCCTGTGTAATTTGCCGTGCCAAGTTGCCAGATGAGCCGAACTGCAAATCAACGGCCTGCCCCGTTGTTTTTGTGAAGGCTAGGCATAAGGCGGTGAGGGCAAATTTCAGATCGCTAGCAGCGGCAACACGCAATTTAACGGGCGTAGCAACGCAAACGGTGCTTAAAAAAGCAGCAGATGTTGTGCAAATTTCAATAAATCTGCGTCTTCTCATTGTTTGAAGTAGCATAACCTTATGCAAATAATGCATGATAAATCAGGTAACTTGTCCGTAACTTGCAAGCTAGGTTCATAAAATTGACATGTTAGCCTGTTTGTTCGTCCTTTTGGCAGCGCTTCAAGTGGCGTCAAGCAGTGTAGGTCGTGTTTTCAAAGCAAGTTGTACAGCAAAAGCTGGTTTTGAAAAAACGTTTTTTAACTTTGGACATCTTCGGATGAATGACTCTATGAACGCACCTAGCATGATGGGCTTGAATATCAATGCCCCGACCTATGTCAAAAACGCCAAGCTGATCGCTTGGGTGGCCGAAATGGCTGCACTGACCAAACCCGCCGCCATTTACTGGTGCGACGGCAGCGAGGAAGAATACCAGCGCCTGTGCCAATTGTTGGTGGACGCTGGTACGTTCAAAAAACTCAACCCTGCCAAGCGCCCAAACAGCTTTTTAGCGAACTCGAATCCTAGCGATGTCGCCCGCGTAGAAGACCGCATTTTTATTTGTTTAGAAAAAGAAGAAGATGTAGGTCCTACTAACTATTGGAAAGCCCCCGCCGAGATGCGCGCGACGCTGAACCCATTGTTCGACGGCTGTATGGCTGGCCGCACCATGTACGTGGTGCCTTTCTCCATGGGCCCGCTGGGCAGCCCGATTGCCCACATCGGCATTGAGCTGTCCGACAGCGCGTATGTGGCAGTCAACCAAAAAATCATGACCCGTATGGGCAAAGCGGTGTATGACATCATCGGCACCAATGGCGATTTCGTGCCTTGCGTGCACACTGTTGGCGCGCC
>JANMTB010000090.1:0-6979 GCA_031390045.1 Polaromonas sp. | reverse complement strand
GCTGAACACTGACCCTTTACAAACGTGCAAAAACGCGTAAAAAGTCAGCGGTACGCTTCCAAGTGGTTAATCAATGGTTTCTCCAATGATTTCTCTTCCGAGCCCACATCAGCAAAAAGCCCTCAGTTCAGCATTTAGTCTGCGCTTTGAGGGCTGTTGCCTATCGCCAGTTGCGTACCCAGCTAGTGTAGCAAAGTTCGCCTTATTCTGAAAATCTAAAAAGATTTACAGCAATGCTATTTTTTCTACTGTAACTTCAGCCGCCGGCTTGACGGGAGCCACCGCTGGCAAGCTAACCGGCAAGATGATTGCTGGGGCATCTACGACAGGTTCTCCAGCGCGAGGCAAGGCCTGGGCCGTCATTTCAGAAGATTTGCGCTTAGGCGCAGCTTTGCCGTGAGCAACTTGGTACAAGCGGGCGTATTCAGCAACGACTTTGTTGGCATAGCCACCATCACTGGCTAAATTCGCCGCGCCTACGTAGTATTTCAACCCACCTTCAACCGAGCCAGCCTGCGCAATGCAGCCCTGTAGCACTTTAACGCCCACACGCATATTGGTAATTGGGTCAAATGCAGCGAGCGTGCCGCCAAAGTCTTGGTATTTGTCACTGTGGATCTTGGTCATCACCTGCATCAGGCCCTGAGCACCGACGGGGCTTTGGGCAAACGGGTTGAAGCCAGATTCGATAGCCATGATCGCCAAAATCAATGTTGGCTCTAATTTCGCCTTGGCGCCGATGACATAGGCTTCAGCCACCAAAGCGCTGAGTGGCTCAGGAGCTACTTTGTACTTTTTGCTTAACCAAAAGGCCACAGCGGCTTGTTGTTTAGGCAAATCGGCAGGGTCAGTGGCGGTAGCGCGGTCAACGGCGTCAAGATCTGTCACAGTCAATTCAACTGTATCGGGATCAATAGATACCAAAGATGCAGAGCCTGAGCCTGAAAAAACGTTCTGACGCGCTTGCAACCAGTTTAGTAGCTCCGCTTCAGTGGTTTGACGCAAGCCAGGTTTGCCAAGCAACACCATGCAAATAATCGCGGTGGCCAAGCCAATCATGGCAAAGCCGTTGTGGAAAATATCAAAAAATCCGCTGGCGGTGTCACGCGCGACGGTAATTACATTCTGTCTAAGGCCTTTGTTAAAAGCGGCCAGTTGGTCAATAGCTTTCATAAGCATGTCCTTTTCTTTGCGGGTCAGTTTGCAAGTGCGACCCTTTCAGGAAGCAGTATGCTGGCCAACAACGTTTCAGTTGGGTACGTGGGCTATCGTGTGATCCTATTTGTACGATGAGCCTTGCCGGGAGTCGGCAACGGGTGCGGAATACATGGGTAAACCCTATATTTCGATGAAGACGCGAATTCTAAACGCCTCTCATAGATCAAGTCAAGCATATAAAAATTGATTTATATGCAAAAAATGCATTTTGAATGATGATTTGGCTGTATATTTATCCAGAATACCTTATATTTCAACGATTTAGACGTGATTGTCTAAGAAAGTTCTCAGTTTGTCAGGCATGTAAAGAAGAGAAAACAAATGCAATAGCCTAAAAACAAGGGATAAAACAAGCCAAAAACCATCAACATTTTGGTGTGATTTTGTCTTTGTAACCTTGCCCTTAGATGCACGATAATACTGGGCTATGTTCGATTTTTTAACTAACAAAACTGCGCCAGCTGCCCCAGCAGCTAAAGCGCCAAAAGCTCCCATGAACGCTAAATCTGCCTCTGAAACCCATCCCTTAGACGCCCTCACTGGTGGCGCATTTTCTGCACCGACCGCAGGCGACCGCGCTGCTAAGGTGCGCGACTGGATGGCGACCAACCCTAGCACCGAGCAGATGCAAGACGTCTTCAAAGAGCTCAGCCACAGAGACAAAGGCGCGGTCAAGCCAATCCGTGAAAAGTTAGATGAACTAAAAAAAGCAAAGAGCCAAGAAGCTGTCGGGGAAGAGTGGGCTGCCAAAGCTCAAGCTCTTCTTTCATTGGGCAAACTCAACATTGCAGACGCTATGGCTTGGCAGCGCGATGCTGCCAAAGCGGGCGCACCCTTGTCAAAAGAACCACTCGTCAGTGTCAAGCTCAAGCTGGCTGAGCGCGTCAAAAGCATTGAAGACTTGCAGCACCATACCCAGGTACAGCGTGAAGCGGCTGTCTTACTAGCGCAGCGCACTGAAATTTTGTCGACTAAGAGCTACAAAGACGCGATCAACGTGCTCCCAGCCTTGCAAACCGATGTGCAGCACTGGCAAGACCAAGCACAAGCCCTGGTGGTGGATGCGAACTGGGCGAGTGTGGATGTCAAATTTGCCCCACAGCTAGAAGCCTCCAAAGCCCAACTATTAGTAGTATGGGACGCTTTCCAAGCCGCCCTGAAGATGACCGAGGTGGCAGCTGCCGATGCGTCAGCACCTTTGCCCCCGGTTCCTGTGTGGGCAGACGAGCTTCGCGCACTGCGAGGCGTCGCCAAGGCTGAGGATACGCCTAAAAAGCCTGCTAAACCCAAAATTGACCCTGAAATCAGGCTCCAGGCGGCGAATAATGTGCGTGGTGTGCTATTAAAACTAGAGCAAGAAATTACCGAAGGCCATGGTAAAGCCAGCGCTGGCGCGGCTAATGCGCTGCGCAACGCCCTGAAGGAGCACGGCAAACTGATTGACGATAAGCTTGAAAACCAAGCCCACGCCGCTTTAGCCGCGGCGGGCGAGCTAGAAGGCTGGCAGCGCTGGCGTGCCGACCAGCTGCGTGAAGAGCTGGTCGCGAAAGCCGAAGGATTGCTGAAACGCCCCGACGGCCAAGCACTGGGTGGTCGCAAAATGCAAGAAACCTTGCGCACCCTGCGCGAGCAGTGGAAGCAAACTGACCAAGGCGGATTGGCTAACCACGCCCTGTGGAAGCCGTTTGACGACGCTTGTAACGCCGCCCACGTGGTGGTGGAAGCTTGGATCGAGAAGGTCAAAGCTGAAAACGCCATCCACCGCGCTGAGCGCCTGAATTTGATGGCTGAAGTCACGGCTTGGGGTCAAGGCGCAGACGGTACAAGCTCACCAGTCTCTGAGTTAGCCAACAAAGGCGACTGGAAGGCTATCAGCCGTGGTTTGAATCAGTTCGCCGAGCGCTGGCAAAACCTAGGCCATGTGTCTGAAAAAACCTTTGCCGAGCTGCAACCTCAGTGGAAAGCGGCGATGGATGCCGCCTACGCGCCGCTGCAAGCGGCACAAAAACACAGTGTCGAGCGCCGACATGCCATGATTGAAGAGGCTAAAACGCTAGGCGCAATGCCGATGATGCGTATTGACGCCGTCAAATCACTGCAACAGCAATGGACGCACGAGGCACAAAGCATTCCGCTAGACCGCAAGTTTGAGCAAAAGCTGTGGGACAGCTTCCGCCAGCCGATTGACGAAGCCTTCAACCGCAAAACCCAAGAGCGCGAAAAAGCTGCTTCTGCGATGGGTGAGCACGACAAACATGTTGTGGATGCGTCAAGAGCACTGCAAGCGGCCAATACGTCAGGTGATGGCCAGCAGATTCGTGCTGCTATCGCTGCGTTAGAAGCTGCTATCAAAGGTCAAACAGCAGCTAAAGTAGTCGAAAAGGCAGCTGTAACTGCTGAAAATGAGTCTAACACGGCTCTAGCCGGCGTAAATAATGACTCAATAGCTACCGAAAGTATAGCAAATACGAGTGCAGTAACTGATAATTCTACCGAAGGCGCTAGCCCTGTAGAGCAAGCCGAAGCGCAAGAAGTGGCAGATGTCGAGGCAGATGCCATGGCTGACGCGGCTGAAGAGGCTGAAAAAGCAGCCGCTGAGCCGGTTGAACCAGTTGAGCCACCTAAACCTGTGGTTGTACCGAAAAAAGTCATCGCCGTGCGTGGTGACGACCGACCGGGCATGAAGAAATCTGAACCTGCTCCAGCTGGTAAATTTGGCGCTGGCAAGTTTGGCGACCGCAAACCGGGCGATCGGAATGATTCGCGTGATTCTCGCGGCCCACGCTCAGATTCGCGCCCTGATTCAAGAGGCGATCGTGGTGATCGTTTCTCTGAACGTCCAGCCTACGAAGACCGCGGCCCACGCTTGGGTGATGCAGCTTTCCGTGCCCAGCGCGATGCCTTGGACGCTGCTCAGTTTGCTCTTAAAAAGCTAGCTGCTGCTGCGCATGGTGAGGTGTTGGTGCAATTGCTAGAAGCTTGGCAAACCCGTGATGCCGCGAAAATGCCAAGTGCGCAAGATTTGGGCAAGCAATTGCCAGCGACTGCAAGAGCAGCGTGGTCAAGCGCCATCACTGCTGCACCATCTGGCAAGCAAGCGGATGCGGATACTGCTTTGTTGCGCTTAGAAATGGCAGCCGAAATGCCTACGCCAGCTGAACATTTGGCTGCACGCCGCATGTTGCAGCTACAGCTACTCACCAAACGCAACGATCCTGCTCCAGCACAAACTTGGACTGCGGACGCTGCCAAAGTATTGGCCAGCAGCTTCGACGATGGCGCAGCGCGACGGGTGCAAAATGCGCTGAAAGTATTGCTGAAACGTTAAATCCACTGCGGATATGACTTTTTGGCAATCCGCATTGAAGCTTCGAGCTTGGCCATCCTGGGCAGGTTGGCTAATCGTTTCTTTGGCTTTTTTGCTGGGTATTGGAACAGACGCTGTCGGTTCCGCCAGCCGCACCGTCAACATCCTCGCGCCACCGCTGTTGCTGTTGATGGTGTGGAATATGGCGGTTTACGTTTTCATTGCGGCTAATTTGCTCTCAAAATCTCGGTATTTCAAATTACCCAAGCTTGATGCAACACAAGCCATTGCCTTAGCGCGTGGAACAACGGTGATGCACTGGGCGGCTGCAGCGTTGGCTTTGGGTGCGCTCTTGGCCATGTACTGGCGCGGTTTGGTCTTTGACTACCAAGCGCTGTGGCAAAGCACGTTTTTGTCGACGCAAGCTGCGTATCAACTGGTTCGAATTGTGCTTTCTCCTGCGGCTTGGCTGGCAGGATGGTTTGGCAGTTCACCTTTTCCTGATTTGGCCAGCTTTGAGCAACTGCGCGCACCTTCCACTAGCGGTGAAAACGCAGGGCGTTGGATCCATTGGTATGCCATCACTGTGTTTTTGGTCGTGCTGCTGCCGCGCAGCTTGCTAGCGCTGTGGTCATACCGGCAGGCTCAGAATTTGAAGCAGGCGAGTGACGATTCAAAAAATAAGCAGAACAAGCTGCAAACCGTACCTGCGCATCACGTTCCCGAAAAAACATATGCGTCAATTCAAACCATCGCCCTCAGTCTGGTCGCCCACACCAACGTCGGCAAAACCACCTTGGCACGCACGCTCCTAGGGCGCGACATTGGTGAAGTTCGCGATGCCGAGCACGTCACCCACACTGCTGAACGTCATGTGTTGGTTGAATCTGAGTATCAAGGCGTTTTAGAAAGGCTGGAGTTGTGGGATACGCCCGGTTTCGGCGACAGCGAATTGCTGGCTAAACGCATGTCGCAATCTGGCAACCCGTTGGGTTGGTTTTTGTCGGAAGTGTGGGATAGACTGCAAAACCGTGCTTTTTGGTACAGCCAGCGTGCCGTGCGGCATATGTTTGACGAATCGGATGTAGTGCTGTACCTCGTCAACGCCTCTGAAAACCCGCTCGAGGTGGCGTATTTAGATGCTGAGTTGAAAGTGTTGGACTTGATAGGCAAGCCCGTCGTGGTGTTGCTCAACCAAGTCGGTGATCTGAAGACGCCAGAACTTGCGGATGTTGAACTGAAGCGCTGGAAAGTGCGTGTTTCTAAAGCCAAAACCGTCAAAGACGTTCTCTCATTAGATGCCTTCACCCGCTGCTGGGTGCAAGAAGGGCGCTTGCTGGAAACGGTTGCGACATCATTGCCTCATAAACAAGCCGAATTCGCACGGCTGAATGCCGCATGGCTACAGCGCAACCAAACGCGTTTCCAAGCTTCCATGATCTTGTTAGCGCAGCGTTTGAGCCGCGCCGCGTTTGACAAAGAAATCGTGAACGAAGTGGGTTGGTCAAGCAAATTCAAAGAAGCCGGTGTCGCATTGGGCAAAGCCATGGGGCTAAGCGATGGCGACAACACACCCAAAGCGCTGGCGATGAAGGCATTGTCGAAACGCCTGGATACCGATATTCGCAGCAACACCGACGCATTGATCGCGCTTCACCACCTAGACGGCCAAGCCAGCAGCGCGGTGTTGACGCGCTTGGCCGAGCACTATGCCGTGCAAGCACCGCAAAGCGAAGGCAAAGCCGCGCTGTGGGGCGGCGTCGTCACCGGTGCGCTGATGGGGCTGAAAGCCGATATTTTGAGCGGCGGTTTGACACTGGGCGGCGGCATGCTGGCCGGCGGCGTGTTGGGTGCACTGGGCGGGGCAGGGCTGGCGCGGGGTTACAACCTGGTCACAGGCGTTGAAACACCCACGATCGCCTGGACGCCCGAAGTGCTGGATGACTTAACCCGCTCCGCCTTGTTGGGTTACCTAGCCGTTGCCCATTTTGGTCGTGGCCGCGGTGAGTGGACGCAAACCGAGCCGCCCGCCTTTTGGGTGGCACGCATAGAAGCCGCACTTGCGCCACAGTGGGGAAAATTGCATGCGGTGTGGGAGAAAGCATCAGCTGCAACATCTCATGCAGCCTCTGCAGATTCCCAAGCCGAGCTGCAAACCATCTTGCTGCAAACCACCCAAGCTGTGCTGCAAAGTTTGTATCCTGAAACAGGACAGCTGGCGTGACAACACATGTTTTGATAGCCGGCGCAGGCATTGGCGGCTTGGGCGCTGCATTGGCACTTGCCCAAATAGGCTTGAAAGTCACCGTTTTAGAGCAGTCCGATGCTTTTGGCGAAGTCGGTGCTGGGGTACAAATCAGCCCGAATGCTTTCAAGGTGTTGTCGGGCTGGGGCTTGGGTGATGCCTTGTTGCAAACTGCGAATTTCCCACAAGCCCTGCAAGTTCGAAGCGCC
>JANMTB010000048.1:0-7724 GCA_031390045.1 Polaromonas sp. | reverse complement strand
GTGCTTAATGCGAAATGGATGGCAGAAGGATTAGAGCCATTGCAGGTGCGTATCGGCATCCATTGCGATGCGGTCGTTGTGGGCAATATTGGCTCCAAACACCGTATGAGTTATACGGTCATGGGTGATGCGGTCAATTTAACCTCGCGACTGGAAGGCATTAACAAAGAGTATGGCACGCAGATATGTGTGAGCCATGCGATATTCCGCGAAGTGGGCGAACGCTTAAATTTGCGCCCCATCAATGAAGTGACCGTAAAAGGCAAACGCTCTGCATTGCAAATTTATGAACTATTAGGTGTGGTTGATGATAATAATGCCAGCTCCGAATTAGAAGCCAGTACAGATATTATTGAAAAATGCAGATTAACCAAACATGCTTACCAAGCTTTTCATGTCCGGCAATGGAAAGATGCTGCTTCACGCTATGAAGCTCTATTAACGCAGTTTCCGGACGATGCATTGGCATTATCCATGTTGCAACGCTGCCAAAATGAACAAGGTTTAGATATTCAAGATGGATTTTAAAGACCAGCCTCTCCATCCTTATTAACGCTATATTTTTAATAGCGACTTAGGCAATAAATACAGCGGCTACAGCTATTTTACACCTCTTTTATAGCAGTTAACAAGCCATCCCACTTCACCCGAGCAAGTGTCAAGTTTTTCTCTTTCACATGACCGAAGCCTTTGATGCTTTCTGGGATGTTGGCGAGTTCTAACGCCAACTGCAGCAGCGTTTGGCTATTAATTGTATTGAGCTTTTCCAATACCAAATTCATACTAGTCAGATAATCTGCAATCAGCTCACGCTCCATTTTCCGTTCTGCCGTTTTACCGAATATATCAAACGCAGTTCCACGCAAAGCTTTGAGTTTGGATAATAGTTTAAAACTGGTAAGCATCCATGGTCCAAACTGCTGTTTTTGTAATTCGCCTTTGTCATTTTTCTTAGCAATGAGTGGTGGTGCGAGGTGGTAGTTGAGTTTGTAGTCGCCTTCAAACATGCTCGCGACTTTTTTCTCAAAATCGCCATTGCTGTGTAAGCGGGCGACTTCGTATTCGTCTTTATACGCCATGAGTTTGAAGAGATTTTTGGCGACAGATTCGGTAAGTTTTAGATTGTTATTATTTTCAGCATTTAAAGCTAATTCTTTACTGCGAATACGATCTACAAAATCTGTGTATTGTTTGGCATAAGCCGTGTTTTGATAATCGGTGAGGAATGCAACGCGCTTGGCAATGATTGCTTCTAATGAATCGCGTTTTTTAAATTCGATGATCTGCGAGGGGTTTTGCGAGACATTGATCAAAGCCTCGACTTCAGGCCAGTTGTGCGCCGCACGGCAGCCCCACTCGAAAGCAGTTTTGTTGTTATCGACAGCCACGGCGTTCAGCTCAATCGCCCGCATGAGAGATGCTTTTTGCAGCGGCACCCAACCTTTTTGCCAAGCATAGCCCAGCATGATGGGGTTGGTGTAGATGCTGTCGCCCATCATCACGGTGGCCAAAGCGTCTGCATTGAAGGCACTTACACCGTCTTGCCCAACAATATCAACGATGCTATTAACGCAATTTTGCGAGGGGTTCAGCCAATTGGCGTTTTTAACAAAAGCAGCTGTGGGCGTACTGTGCGCGTTCAGCGCGACGTGTGTACGACCTGCGCGCATGCGCAGCGTGGTTTCTTTGTTGGCGGAGACGATCGGGTCGCAGCCGATGATCACATCCGCGCCCGCCATGCCCACTCGTGTGGTACGGATATCGTCTTGATGGTCGGCAATCAGCACATGACTCCAAGTCGCGCCGCCTTTTTGCGCCAAACCGCCAGCGTCTTGCGTGACGATGCCTTTGCTCTCGATGTGGGCGGCAAAGCCCAGCAACTGCCCAATGGTGATGACCCCCGTGCCGCCCACGCCGTTGACGACGATGCCATAGGCTTGTGGTGTAGGCAATATGTTTGGCTCAGGCAAAGCAGACATGGCGAACGGATTTTGCGTGGCGTTCGTCGCTTTGTTTTTCTTTTTCAACTGACCACCTTCTACCGTGACAAAGCTGGGGCAAAAGCCTTTGACGCATGAGTAGTCTTTGTTGCAGCTGCTTTGGTTGATGGTGCGCTTTCGGCCGAAGTCAGTCTCTAGCGGCTCAACGCTCAGACAATTACTTTGCACACTGCAGTCACCACAGCCTTCACAAACCAGCTCGTTGATGACAACGCGTTTGGTAATATCCACCATGGTGCCGCGCTTGCGGCGACGACGCTTTTCAGTCGCACAGGTTTGGTCGTAAATGATGACGGTCGTGCCCTTGATCTCGCGGAATTGCTTTTGAATCGTATCTAGCTCGTCGCGGTGATGAACGGTGACGCCTTCCACCAATTTGACACCCCCATATTTTTCAGGCTCATCGGTGACGACAACAATTTTTGCGGCGCCCTCTGCCTGCATGGATTGCGCGATCTGCACGACCGAGTGACCTTCAGAGCGCTCACCAATTGGCTGGCCTCCAGTCATAGCAACAGCGTCGTTGTACAAAATTTTGTAGGTGATGTTGACGCCTGCGGCGATGGATTGCCGCACAGCGAGCATGCCACTGTGGAAGTACGTTCCGTCACCCAAGTTAGCAAAAATATGTTGATCGGTGGTGAACGGCTGTTGACCCACCCATGGCACGCCCTCGCCACCCATTTGAGTGAAGCCCACGGTCGAGCGGTCCATCCATATGCTCATAAAATGGCAACCAATCCCAGCCATGGCACGGGAACCTTCGGGCACTTTGGTAGAGGTGTTGTGCGGGCAGCCTGAGCAAAACCAGGGCTGGCGCTCAGCATCGCTCAACTGTTGAATCGTTTGCACCTGCATGCTACGCTCTTTGGCTTCTAAGATCGCCATTTGCGCATCAATTCGTTGGCGAATGACACTGCCCTCGCCACCATCCATACCCAGCTTTTTGAGTCGCCCGGCTATCGCTTTAGCGATGATGGCAGGGGACAAATCAGCATTCGCGCGTAGCAGGGTGTTCGCACTTGGACTCGGTGTTGACCACTCGCCGCCTTCCATCTCGTTGAACTTACCTAAAACTGTCGGGCGCACATCATCACGCCAGTTGTACAGCTCTTCTTTGAGCTGGTATTCGATGACTTGGCGCTTTTCTTCGACGACCAAAATCTCTTGCAAACCAGTCGCAAATTCACGTGTCAGCTGCGCCTCCAGTGGCCAGACAACACCGACTTTGTGCAAGCGAATACCGATGTGCCGGCATGTTGCATCGTCTAAACCCAAATCTAACAAAGCTTGGCGTGTGTCGTTGTAGGCTTTGCCGCTGGCAATCAAACCGAAGCGGTCATTGTTGCCTTCAATGGCGTTGTAGTTGAGCTTATTGGCACGAATATAAGCCAAAGCTGCATACCACTTGTAGTCAAATAAACGTGCTTCTTGGTCTAAAGCTGCGTCTGGCCAGCGAATGTGTAGGCCGCCTGCAGGCATGGTGAAATCGGTGGGGATGATGGTTTTGACACGCTCAGGGTCAATCATCGCTGTGGCGCTGGATTCAACGATTTCTTGAATCGTTTTCATGCCCGCCCACACGCCTGAAAAACGGCTCATCGCAAAAGCATGAATGCCTAGATCAAGTATTTCTTGAACATTGGCGGGGAAGAAAACTGGCAAGCCGCAGGCTTTGAAAATATGGTCACTTTGGTGCGCGGCGGTGGAACTTTTGGAAATGTGGTCATCTCCCGCCACCGCAATCACGCCACCAAATTCTGTGGTGCCGGCCATGTTCGCGTGTTTGAAGACGTCAGAACAGCGGTCAACACCTGGCCCTTTGCCGTACCAAATACCAAAGACGCCATCAAACTTGTTGGTGCCTGGTGGTGAAAAACCAAGCTGCTGCGTACCCCACAATGCTGTAGCGGCAAGCTCCTCGTTCACACCGGGCTGAAACACAATGTTTTGCGCTTTTAGATACGGTGCTGCTTTCCATAAAGCTTGGTCGTATCCACCCAATGGTGAGCCACGGTAGCCGCTTACAAAACCGGCTGTGTTTTTGCCATGTAA
Source organism: Polaromonas sp. (assembly GCA_031390045.1). Classification (GTDB taxonomy): domain Bacteria; phylum Pseudomonadota; class Gammaproteobacteria; order Burkholderiales; family Burkholderiaceae_C; genus Aalborgiella. Next base: position 3,669 of record JANMTB010000048.1, on the reverse strand, counting down.
TTGGTCACGCAAACGCTGCAGCATCGGTAGCTTCACCAAAGCTTGCACCCCGCTCATGAAAGCACTGCCGTAATCAAGCGAATATTTATCGTCTAGGGTGACGGTTTCTAGCGCTTTGCGAATGTGCTCAGGCAGGGGTGCATTCATGTTTCAAGTCTCCTAATATCTAGTTATATTACTTCAAAGTGTAAGGCTGTTGTATTGGTAAGTGTTTGCGTTTTTTGCCTAAAAATAGCTATTATTTGGATAAATCTTGCTTAAAATATTGAATTATGGAAACACTTGATAAGTTTGATGTCTTGATATTGAAAGAACTCCAAGCGGATGCTCGGCTCACCAACGCCGAGTTGGCCTCTCGCGTAGGCTTGTCTGCAGCGCCTTGTTGGCGGCGGGTACGGGCACTTGAAGAAAGCGGTTTCATCAAAGGCTACCGCGCGGAGATTGATCGCCACAAAATCGGTTTGGGTGTTTTAGCTTTTGTGCGGCTTGACGCAGAGCGCAACCGAGGCGATGTGACGCGAGAGCTTGAAGAAGCGATTAAAAAACTTCCTCAAGTGGTAAGTTGCCATTACATCAGCGGCACAGGTACGTTTGAGCTACAAGTGGTAGCGCAGGATTTGGACAACTTCTCAAACTTCGCGTTGAAGCAGTTAATTAACCTGCCGAACGTAAAAGATCTGCACACCAGTTTTTCACTGGGCGAAGTCAAAGCGAGTAGCGAGTTGCCGCTTGGGCATTTGATAAAAAAAGCCAATTCCTGAAAATAAAATTAGCGCGGCGATTTCGGCCACAATACCCACATTTGCAGCGGCTGCTTGATGCGTCCAGCCAAATCACCCGCGTCTTGACCCCAGCCCATGAAGTAATCAGCGCGCACCGCGCCCAAAATTGCACTACCCGTGTCTTGTGCAATCACTAATTTTTGGAACCGCTGTGTTTCCCCTTCTGGGCTACTGCTAGATATCCACACAGCAGACCCGTAGGGAATACTCGCACGGTCAACAGCAATGGAGCGCCCAGGGGTTAGAGGCACGCCTTGCGCACCTTTAGGGCCAATCTGCACATCCGACATAGCTTCTTCGCGAAAAAATACAACGCGTGGGTTGCTCCACAACAATTCATTCAAACGCTGCGGGTTGCGTGCTAGCCAGTTTTTAATTCCTGGCCAAGACACGTCGCGCGTACCCGCCGCGCCTTGATCAAGCAGCCAGCGACCGACACTTTTGTAAGGCTGCTCATTTGTTGCAGCATAGGCGAGACGAACAGTACGCTTCGAACCATCCGCCTCAAGCATGTTGACGCGGCCAGAGCCTTGAATATGCAAAATCAAAGCGTCTATCGGATCTGCCACATATGCAATTTCTAAGCCACGAAGCTGTGCCTTGACATGAGGTAAATTATCCATCTCTTGCCGTGTGAACCATGGGCTACGACTTGACAAACCAGCAGGTGATCGAAACAAAGGCACGTTAAACCCAGGACGTGTTTTGCGCGATGCTTCTAAAACTGGTTCGTAGTACGAAGTCAACAAACCTTCTGCTTGTCCTTGCAAACTTTCGACACGATAAGGTTGCAGCTTTTGCATCATCCAAGCGCGGCGCTCGCTGTCGCTAGCTGCGCTTAAACTGCGGATCTCTGCGCATAAATAGACCATAGCAGTTGTAGCATTTTGACAACTATTGAGCCATGCGCTCCAAGCATCGTTTGGCAAAACAGCAATCGAGTTCCAATTCGGCAATTCATTCCAGCGAACAGGCATCCAACGGCTTTTGGCTTGGAGAATGGCACTCGGCAGCGCACTTGTTTCATCGATTTGCAAAGAAGGTTTAATTTCATCTTGCACAGGCTGCAAAGGCGTCGAACATGATGCTAAGAAGCCTACAATCAAAGCTCCTAAGAAGACGTTTTGTAAGATACTTTTCGCAACACACTGAGGTAGAGTCATGATTTTGTTAATACTAGAAGCCTTGCTAGCACTACTCGTATTGTTTGGCATAGTATGGTGGACGATGTTTTCAGGTCGCAGTAAAGGTGAAGTTAAAAGCGAAGTTAAAAGCGAAGTTAAAGGTGAATTTAAGATTCAACCAGAGCCTAAAACACAGGCTGCAATTCAAGACGAAAAACACCCGTCTTCATCATAAAACGCGATGCTGCAATGCAGGTAACTGCTGACGGTGATGCTTTAGCTGCGCGATATTCAAGTCCGCTATCACCACGCCTTCGCCTTCAGGCAAGACTGACAACACATCACCCCAAGGCTCGATAACCATACTGTGCCCCCAAGTGCGTCTGCCATTTGGATGTACCCCACCTTGCGCAGGCGCGATCACATAGGCCAAATTCTCAATCGCGCGTGCCCGCAACAAAATTTCCCAATGCTTTTGACCTGTTGTGTAGGTGAAAGCACTCGGTACCAGCCACGCATCAACTTCTTTGCTACGGTAGTGCTCAGGAAACCGCATGTCGTAACAAACGCTTAAACCGATACGCCAAGTATGGCCATCTTTGGAGGGCAAATCAAAACTTACAATTTTGTCGCCACGAACCAAGACATTTGACTCATCGTAGCTTTCCGTGCCATTGTCAAAGCGAAACAAATGAATTTTGTCGTAGCGAGAAGATAGCTTGCCAGCGGGTGAATAAACCAAAACGCTGTTATTTACATGCAGCGGGTCTGCAGTTGTCATGGGTATCGTGCCACCAACGACCCAGATGTTTAACTCCTTTGCAGTCTTTGCGAAGAATGCCTGAATTTTTCCCTGTCCTTCGGTCTCTGAAATCGCCAATTTATCAGTATCTTTGCTGCCAATCATGCAAAAATACTCGGGTAAAACGGCGAGTTCTGCGCCTTGCTCTGCGGCTTGCTGTAGCAATGTGCCAGCATGTTCTAAATTGGTATCTAAATCTCCCGCTGAAACCATTTGAATGGCGGCTACTTTCATTTCAACTCCTCATTTTTAAAGGTTAGTATTAAAATTATTTAACAGTATTCGTTCGTGGCGTTCGCTTTACTTCATTGACGATAGGTTCCGCCCATGTGCCTTGCACTCTAAACTCTTTGGTTACAGCCTCTATGAGTGGTTGACGCAAAAACAGCTGCGCCAAAAATGTTCCTAAACCGATGGCAGGGTTGATGGCTGACGCCACCAATAAAGAAGCAATACCAGCATTGACTTCAGGCGCATAAACGACACGGATGTCTTGCGTACCAGCCGCGATATCAGATTTACCGTCCATCAAGATGACGGCATTCACACCACTGATTTGCAAGTTGTTTGTCGTTGCTAAGCCTCGGTCTATCGTCACATCACCTCTGAATAAATCAAAAATAAACCCATCGCTGAAAACATCCCGAAAGTCAAAACTTAAGCGTTTCACAATTGATTGCATACTCAAAACGCTTAGCAACTTAGCGACGCCAGGCTCGACTTTCAAAAACTGACCGTTGTCGATTTGAATGTTAAATTGACCTCCAAGCGTGGGGTAATTCATGGCTAATGGTGAGCCACGCCATGTAAGCTGCCCTTCTAGCTTGCCACTACCATGGCGCACAACGCCTTTGAACCCAAACCGCTCTAGCAAGCGACCGGTGTCAGAAATATCTAATTTGAAGTCGATGCCGGTGGTTCGTCTTTCAATGGTATTGGGCAAGCTAACTTCTCCTTTTGC
>JANMTB010000227.1:0-2942 GCA_031390045.1 Polaromonas sp. | reverse complement strand
TTTTTATAGATATTTGGGAGAATGAAATGAAAGTTTCGGCTTCGGTCAAAAAAATTTGCCGCAACTGCAAAATCATCCGTCGTAAGGGTGTAGTTCGTGTTATCTGTACAGATCCACGCCACAAGCAGCGCCAAGGTTAATTTATCAAGTTTTAGAGGACGTATATGGCACGTATAGCAGGTATTAATATTCCACAGCATCAACATGCTGAAATTGGATTGACCGCAATTTTCGGTATTGGTCGCACACGCGCTCGCAAAATTTGCGAAGCATGTGACATCGCCTATTCCAAGAAAATCAAGGATCTCACTGACGGTGATTTGGAGAAAATCCGCGATCAAATCGCAGTTTTTACCATTGAAGGTGATTTGCGCCGCGAGACAACCATGAACATCAAGCGTTTGATGGACATTGGCTGCTACCGTGGTTTCCGTCATCGCCGCGGCTTGCCTATGCGTGGTCAAAGAACACGTACCAATGCGCGTACGCGAAAAGGTCCGCGTAAAGCGGCGGCATCGTTGAAAAAATAATCGGATAGAACAATATTATGGCAAAAGCACCAGCCAATAGCGCTGCACAGCGCGTACGTAAAAAAGTCCGTAAGAACGTTGCGGATGGCATTGCACACGTGCATGCATCGTTTAACAACACCATCATCACTATCACTGATCGTCAAGGCAATTCATTGGCTTGGGCGTCATCAGGTGGTCAAGGTTTCAAGGGTTCACGCAAGTCAACACCATATGCAGCTCAAGTTGCGTCTGAAGTTGCGGGTCGTGCAGCCATGGAGCAGGGCATCAAAAACGTTGATGTTGAAATCAAAGGCCCAGGTCCAGGTCGCGAATCTTCGGTTCGTGCACTAGGTGCTTTGGGCATTCGTATCAACTCAATCGCTGATGTCACGCCTGTACCGCACAACGGTTGCAGGCCACAAAAACGTCGTCGTATCTAATTTTCTAGTTTGGCAGGTTTTCGGACTCGCTGAATTTAGAATTTAATACGGCAATCAATCAAAGCCCACCGCTATTGGCTCATGTCAATAGCTCCCACAGCTAGTCTGTGGCAGATGATATAAAAGGAAGTTCAAGTGGCACGTTATTTAGGCCCTAAGGCCAAACTCTCCCGCCGTGAAGGCACCGATCTTTTCCTGAAGAGCGCACGTCGTTCTATCAGCGACAAATCCAAATTCGACTCAAAGCCAGGCCAACACGGACGCACTTCTGGTGCTCGTACGTCAGACTTCGGTTTGCAATTGCGCGAAAAGCAAAAAGTAAAACGCATGTACGGCATTTTGGAACGCCAATTCCGCCGTTACTTTGCAGAAGCTGATCGTCGCAAAGGCAATACTGGCGCAAACCTGCTGTCATTGCTTGAGTCACGCTTAGACAACGTTGTTTACCGTATGGGTTTTGGCTCAACACGTGCTGAAGCGCGTCAGTTGGTGTCTCACAAAGCCATGACCGTGAACGGCCAATCCGTCAATATCCCGTCTTACATGGTTAAGGCTGGCGACGTGATTGCTGTGCGTGACAAGTCTAAAGCGCAAACACGTATTGCTGAAGCCTTGCAATTGGCTCAACAAGTCGGCATGCCAGCATGGGTGGAAGTCAACATCGACAAAGCAACAGGTACCTTCAAGAAGTCTCCTGATCGTGATGAATTCGGTGCTGATATCAACGAATCACTCATCGTTGAGTTGTATTCTCGCTAAAAATCATTTTAATTGGTTCTCAATTTTGCGTCGCATTGCAAAATTGAGCGCTTCAACCAGCCTTACCGACGTAACGAGCCGGGGGTATTGAGAGGAAATTAATATGCAAGCAAATCTATTAAAACCAAAAGCTATCCACGTCGAGCAACTCAGCGCTAACCGCGCTAAAGTGACTCTTGAGCCCTTTGAGCGCGGCTACGGCCACACGTTGGGTAATGCTTTACGCCGCGTTTTGTTGTCCTCCATGGTTGGCTATGCTGCCACTGAAGTGACTATTGCTGGCGTATTGCATGAGTACTCATCGATCGATGGCGTGCAAGAAGATGTTGTCAACATTTTGTTGAACCTCAAAGGTGTGGTTTTCAAATTGCACAACCGTGATGAAGTGACTTTGAGCTTACGTAAAGACGGCGAAGGCCCAGTCACAGCTGCCGATATTCAAACACCTCACGATGTTGAAATCGTAAACCCTGATCACATCATTGCTCACTTGTCACAAGGTGGCAAGTTGGACATGCAGATCAAGGTTGAAAAAGGCCGTGGTTATGTGCCAGGTACGATGCGCCGTTTTGGTGATGAGCCTAACAAATCCATCGGTCGTATCGTTTTGGATGCTTCTTTCTCTCCTGTGTCACGCGTGAGCTACGCTGTTGAAAATGCACGTGTTGAGCAACGCACTGATTTGGACAAGCTGGTTATCGAAATCGAAACCAATGGTGCGATCAATGCTGAAGATGCGGTGCGTTCGTCTGCCAAAATTTTAGTTGAGCAATTGGCTGTGTTTGCACAATTAGAAGGCAGCGAATTGGCTGCATTCGATGCACCAAGCTCTGCACGTAATGCGCAGCAGTTTGACCCATTGTTGTTGCGTCCAGTTGATGAGTTAGAGCTCACTGTTCGCTCTGCCAACTGTCTCAAAGCAGAAAATATTTACTACATTGGTGATTTGATCCAGCGCTCTGAAAACGAGTTGCTCAAGACGCCAAACTTAGGTCGTAAGTCACTCAATGAAATCAAAGAAGTTTTGGCTTCTCGCGGTTTGACATTGGGTATGAAGCTTGAAAGCTGGCCACCAGCTGGCTTGGACAAACAAGGCTAAAATTTTTTCTCTTGAATGTTTTAGTTTAAGAGAAAAATTTTAAAGAGCTTTAAAGAAATTTAAAAATACAAATGGTTGAATTGAGTCAAATTAATTTAACTGTTTCAATCGGATAGTACCTGATACGGCTAT
>JANMTB010000219.1:0-15543 GCA_031390045.1 Polaromonas sp. | reverse complement strand
AAGCCCGAAGCCAATCAAATGGCGATGGATCGGGCTTTGAACGAAGCCACAGCTTTTGCCATCCGTATCGACGTTGCAGAGGAACTAACTCGCTTAGCTTCGCATTTAGACGAAATCGAGCGTTTGCTGAACAAAGGCGGTGAAACCGGTAAACGGCTTGACTTTTTGATACAGGAATTGCACCGCGAAGCGAATACTTTGGGCGCAAAATCGTCGGTGCTGGAGTTAACTCGGATTTCGGTAGAGATGAAGGTTCTCATTGAGCAAATGCGCGAACAGGTTCAGAACATCGAGTAAGTGCGCCAGCAATCGAAAAATGACGGGGAAATCTTCTGTAAAATAGGATATGGATTACCCTGGTCAACTTTTTGTCGTCGCAGCACCCAGTGGGGCTGGAAAATCAAGCCTTGTCAAAGCCCTGCTCGAGCTTGATTCTCGCGTTCACCCCTCGATTTCACACACCACACGCGCGCCGCGTGGCCAAGAAAAGCATGGTCGGGAATACTACTTTATCTCAAACGACGAGTTTGATGACATGGTTGCTTCTAATGCTTTTGTTGAGTGGGCGAATGTTCATGGTCGGCAATACGGCACCTCTAAAAACACCATAGAAGACCGTATTTCTAAAGGTGGCGACGTGATTTTGGAGATTGACTTCCAAGGCGCCCTACAAATCCGCAAAATATTCACCAATGCTGTGCTGATTTTCATCTTACCGCCCAGCTGGGAAGAACTTCGCTCCCGCTTAGAGCGACGCGGTGAAGACACGACCGAAATCATTGATTTGCGCCTCAAAAACGCCGCCTTAGAGGTGGATCAAGCCAAAGAATTCGATTTCGTTATAATCAATGAATTGTTTGACCGTGCGCTTTTTGACCTCAAAGCCATCGTTCATTCGCAACGCCTTAAATTTGCAGCCCAACTTCGAGCTCGACCTGCGGTTTTTGAAGCATTGCAAATTTCCTAATTTATTGACCTATTCTGGAGCTACCCATGGCACGTATCACCGTTGAAGATTGCTTAGTACAAATTCCAAATCGCTTTCAATTGGTATTGGCTGCCACTTACCGTGCACGCATGTTAAGCCAAGGCCATGCTCCAAAGATTGAATCCAAAAATAAGCCTTGCGTGACCGCTTTGCGCGAAATCGCTGACGGTAAAGTCGGCATTGAAATGTTGCGCAAAGTGCCGCTTTGAAGCACTAAGCAGCGCTGAGCAAGCACAAACAACGAAAAGCACCGCAAACCGGTGCTTTTTTTGTCCCTAAAATTCGTAAATCAGGGCAAACAGCGACGCAAACCGCTAAAGTGTAGGCATGACCCCGCAGATCAGTCCAACCGCGCTTTCAGAAAAACTCAGTAAATCCTTGCTTGGGTCTATGCTGCCTGCAAAATCTAACACCAAAACACCAAACAATGCAGCAACAAAAGCTGTCACGAAAACAGTAGCCAAAGCCACCGCCAATGCTGCTGCTGCCAGCTTTGCGGCCTTGACTGAGAAATTAGATTATTTAGACAAAGCAGACATCGAGTCGGTTCGTCAGGCCTACCGATTTGCAGATGAATCGCATTTAGGCCAACTACGGCAAAACGGCGAACCTTACATCACTCACCCGATAGCTGTTGCAGCGCAATGTGCGACTTGGAAACTGGATGCGCAAGCGCTGATGGCGGCTTTGCTGCACGATGCAATTGAAGACTGCGGCGTCACCAAAGCTGAGTTAATCGAGCGTTTCGGCTCACCCGTCGCTGAACTGGTCGATGGCTTAACCAAGCTGGAAAAGCTGCAATTTGACACACGCGAAGAAAATCAAGCTGAATCATTCCGAAAAATGCTCTTGGCCATGGCCCGAGACGTGCGGGTGATTTTGATCAAACTCGCTGACCGCAGCCACAACATGCGCACCTTGAGTGACATGCCACGCGACAAATGGCAACGCATTTCTTCCGAAACTCTAGATATTTATGCGCCCATCGCCCATCGACTGGGTTTAAACCAAACTTATCGTGAGTTGCAAGATTTAGCTTTCAGGCATCTGCAACCGTGGCGTTATGACATTTTGTCTAAAGCTGTGGCTAAAGCCCGCAATCGCCGTCGAGATTTGATTGACGCGGTGCAAAAAACAGTTGAAGCCTCGTTTTCCACCATCGGCATGGCAACGCAAATTTTGGGTCGCGAAAAAACGCTGTATTCGGTTTACCGCAAGATGGACGAAAAACATCTAAGCTTTGCACAAGTCACCGACATTTATGGCTTTCGCATCGTCGTTCCAACGGCTTTGGACAGTTACACAGCGCTTGGTTTGATGCATCAACTCTACAAACCCGTGCCTGGAAAATTCAAAGATTACATCGCTATTCCCAAGCTCAACGGTTACCAGTCTTTGCATTCCACCTTGGTTGGCCCCGCTGGTGTGAATGTGGAGTTTCAATTCAGAACACAAGCCATGGACGTCGTCGCTGAATCTGGTGTAGCAGCGCATTGGCTGTACAAAACGAATGTGGAAGATGTGCAAGCTGCTGACCGTATGGGTTCGAAATGGCTGCAATCGTTACTTGACATTCACGACGAAACACGCGATGCGGCTGAGTTTTGGGATCACGTCAAAATTGATTTGTTTCCCGATGCCGTGTACGTTTTTACGCCAAAAAACAAAATCCTGTCCATGCCGCGCGGCGCTACGATGGTGGACTTTGCCTATGCGATTCACAGTAATGTGGGGGACCACACCATAGGCGCCAAAGTCAATGGCGACCAAGTGCCCTTGCGCACGGAATTGAAAAATGGCGACATCATTGAAGTTATCACTACGCCAACCTCTAACCCCAACCCAGCCTGGCTAGGCTTTGTTAAAACGGGTCGCGCGCGCTCAAAAATTCGCCATTACCTCAAAACCATGGCGCAAACGGAAGCGGTTGAGTTAGGTGAAAAACTTTTGACACAAGCTGTTAGGGCAGAGGGCTTACAACAATTACCCGATATGGCACAAATTAACATTGCCATTTGGGACAAATTACTGCGCTTCACAGGCAACAAAGAACGCAGCGATTTGATGTCCGACATTGCTTTGGGAAAGCGCGTTGCCAGCATTGTTGCCAAGCGATTGGTACAATTGTTGACAGAAAGTGGCGAAAAACCAGATGCTTTGCTCATCACACGCGAACGCTTCTTTGCGCCAGAACAACTCTCGCAAGGTGCCATCACTTTAGACGGTAGCGAAAATGCCTCGGTGAAATTTGCATCTTGCTGCCGCCCTATTCCAGGCGACAGTATTTTGGGTTACCTTGGACGCGGCGAAGGTTTAACCGTTCATATCGCGCAGTGCCCCGTCGTCAAACGCTTGCAACACAAAGACGCCGAACGCTTCATCGTCGTTGAATGGGCCGAGGAAACCATACGTAATTTTGAAGTTGGTGTCATCGCTACCGTCGCCAATGGCAAAGGCGTTTTAGCTAAGGTAGCAGTTACCTTGGCCAATTCTGAATCGGACATTTCGCATGTAGACATGGGCGCTGAATACGCTCAGGATGCTACAGATCTGCGTTTTGTCATCACGGTGCGTGATCGTGCCCACCTGGATGTTGTACTGAAAAACTTGCGCCGTACAACCTCAGTATTAACGGCTGCGCGCATGCTGCCCAGCGGCATGACCGCGCTGTAAGATTCTTAAACGCATCTAAATCAATAGTGATTTAGATGACGATATTCATTATTTTTTCACCGCCGCTTTTGGGTACTCAACCCGAATAATCTCAATGTCTTGACTGCCACTAGGTGAGGTTAACCGCACAACATCGCCCACTTGCGTCCTCAGCAAAGCGCGCGATATCGGCGACACCCAGCTGACCTGATGCTTCAAATTGTCAGCCTCATCGATCCCTAAAATGGTCACCGTGCGCTGCAAGCCACTAACTTCCTCGTATGTTACTGTCGCTCCAAAGAATATCTGTTCACTGCCAAAATGCACGCTTGGATCAGTAATTTCAGCAATTTCCAAACGTTTGGTTAAGAACCGAATCCGTTTGTCAATTTCACGCAACCGTCGTTTGCCGTAAATATAATCGCCATTTTCAGAGCGGTCACCATTGCTAGCAGCCCAATGAACCACCTCCACCACTTTGGGGCGCTCAACATCAATTAACTCGAATAACTCCGCACGAATACGAGCATACCCAGCTGGCGTGATGTAGTTTTTTCCGCCAATAGGCAGTGGCGGCAAACCAATATCATCGTCATCCTCAGAATCGGTTTCTTTGGTAAAGGCTTTGCTCATTTGCGAATAATTGGTGGGCCCCCCGTGAGTCGAACACGGCACCAACGGATTATGAGTCCGCTGCTCTAACCAAGCATGAGCTAGGGGCCCGAATGTGGATTGACGACGTATCAAACCTACTCAGTATTGTAATTGTTCTGACAGTCGAGTTTCCTGAGCTATTTTTGATGACTCAGCGCATTGCTGACCAATTTTGAGGTGATATCGACGATTTGTATCATGCGGTCGTAATGCATGCGGGTGGGGCCGATGACGGCTAAGGTGCCGACGACTTGGCCATCAACCTCGTATGGCGCACTGACAACAGATAAATCCTCAATCGGCACAACATGGCTTTCACCACCAATGTAGATACGCACGCCCTCGGCCTGGCTGGAGGTGTCTAAAAGCCGCATGAGCTGCGTTTTTTGTTCAAACAAGTCAAATGCACGCCGTAGTTGACCCATATCGGTCGAAAAATCGCTCACAGAGAGCAGATTACGCTCGCCAGCAATCACCACCTCGTCTTGTTCTTGCGTCAACACTTCAGAGCTAACTTGCACTGCGGCATTCATCAACTTGGCGATTTCACCTCGCAACTGGTCAACTTCAAGTTTGAGCCGTTCACGGACTTGCTCAATCGCCATGCCAGCGTAATTGGCGTTGAGGAAATTGGAGGCTTCTAACAATTGAGCTTGTGAAAAGTCAGCATCTGTAAAAATCACGCGGTTTTGCACATCACCATCGGGGGCGACGATGATGACCAAATAGCGTTTTTCGGATAATTTTAAAAATTCGATATGCCGAAACACAGATGTGCGCCTAGGCGCAATCACCACACCAACGAATTGCGACAAGCTGGAGAGCAAATGCGCTGCATTCGTGATCACCTTTTTAGGCTGTTCAGCCGCCAAAATTTGCGGCGCAAAGGTTTCGCGCTGCGCGGTGAGCATGGTGTCCACGAATAACCTGTAGCCGCGTGTGGTTGGAATGCGACCTGCCGAGGTGTGCGGACTGGCAATCAGCCCCAACTCTTCTAAGTCCGACATCACATTGCGAATGGTCGCGGGCGAGAGCTCAAGACCAGATGCGCGTGACAGCGTGCGCGAGCCTATGGGCTGGCCATCGGCGATATAGCGTTCAACCAACGCTTTTAACAATAACTTGGCTCTGTCGTCTAGCATGCAGGCATTTTAGTATGATGTGGTTTAGATAACATCTTTAAATTCGATGCCTCATTCGCCATCTCGTTCGCAATCACACTTCTCTAAAGTTGCCTTGATTGGCAAATTTCTTGCCCCCAGCCTTGCTAGTAGCGCAGGAGTGTTGGAAGATATTGCCCAATTTTTGACACATTTGGGTTGCCATGTCGTGCTCGAATCAACCACTGCGCAGCTTTCGGGCATTTCGCAATACCCGACCATGGATGTTCAAGGCATCGGTGCGCAGTGCGATTTAGGCTTGGTGGTCGGTGGCGATGGCACCATGCTGGGCATTGGTCGCCAGCTAGCGCCTTATGGTGTGCCGCTGATTGGCATCAACCAAGGACGCTTAGGCTTCATCACCGATATTGCGCTGGATGACTACCAAAGCGTGCTCAAACCCATGCTAATGGGCGAGTTTGAGGAAGACCATCGCAGCTTGATTCATGGCCATGTCATGCGTGACGGTCATTGTGTGTTTGACGCTCTCGCGATGAACGATGTGGTGATAAACCGTGGCGGCACGTCTGGCATGGTGGAGCTGCGTGTCGTGGTGGATGGCCATTTTGTGGCTAACCAACGAGCCGACGGCCTGATCATTGCCACACCAACGGGTTCGACAGCTTATTCATTGTCTGTTGGCGGGCCTTTGTTGCACCCGTCTGTGCCAGGTTGGGTGCTTGCACCGATTGCACCGCATAACTTGTCAAATCGCCCTATTGTGCTGGCCAATGCGGTGGAGGTGACGGTAGAAGTCGTCGCGGGCCGTGATGCGAGCGCTAATTTCGATATGCAATCCATCACCGAAATGCAAATCGGCGATTGCATCAAAGTCACAAAATCACAATATTCAGTGCGGTTTTTGCACCCCAAGGGATGGAGCTATTACGATACGCTTCGAAAAAAACTGCATTGGAACGAAGGGGGATCTTAAGCATGGCGCTGAAGAGAATTGCGCTGCGTGATTTTGTCATCGTCCGCGAACTGGAGCTTGATTTAAGCAGCGGCTTTACCGTGCTGACAGGTGAAACCGGCGCTGGCAAGTCTATTTTGATTGACGCACTGCAACTGGCGCTGGGCGCACGTGCAGATATGGCTTGGGTGCGTGAGGGTGCAAACCGCACCGAGGTGAGCGCTGAATTTGATATTCCTACAGTTCGCAAAGCTTGGCTCAACGATTGGTTGAACGACGCAGGCTTCGAGGTAGAAGACACTTTACTGCTACGACGCACGGTTGATACGGCAGGCAAAAGCCGCGCATGGATCAACGGCAGCACAGCTACAGCATCTCAACTCAAAGAATTAGGCGAAGAACTGGTTGATATTCACGGTCAACATGCTTGGGCGACGCTGAGCCGTGCAGATGCCGTGCGCGGTCTGCTAGATGCCTATGCTGGGAACAATTGCCAGCCATTAAGTGCGTTTTGGACGCAATGGCGCAGTGCCATCAAAGCGTTGGATGCCGCTAAATCGGCCATGCACAACCTACAAAACGAGCGCGAACGCGTGCTATGGCAAATAGCCGAAGTAGGCAAACTCGCCCCTGGTGCAGACGAATGGCCTGATTTAAACGGACAGCACAGCAAATTGTCGAACGCGCAATCGCTCTTAGAAGCCGCGCAAACAGCGTTTTCTGCACTGCAAGATGATGAATCTGGATCAAATGCAGATGTCATCAGTGGCCTAATAAAAGCACATAGCGCGCTACAAAACAGAGAGCACATTGAGCCTGAGTTCAAAGTACTGGCAGACGTTTTGGTGTCGGCTTTGGCTCAGCTTGAAGACTCCGCGCACAGCTTGAGCAGTTACTTGCGCAAAACAGAGCTGGAGCCGCAGCGATTGGCCGAGTTGGATGAACGCATGGCGCTGTGGCTATCACTGTCGCGCCGTTACAAACGTACGCCAGAAGAGCTACCAGCTTTGCTGGCTTTTTGGAAAGAAGAATTAACCCGCTTAGACGCTTCGACTGATTTAGCAGCTTTAGAAGCCGCAGAGCAAAAAGCCGCCAAAGCTTACCAAGACGAAGCCGCAGCTATCTCCAAAAAACGCCGTACTGCAGCCCCCAAGCTAGCCGCAGCCATTACCACCGCCATGCAGGGCCTAGGCATGCAAGGCGGCGCGTTTGAAGTGGCTTTGACAGCGCTTGATGCGCCGGCTGAAGCTGGGCTAGAAGACATTGGCTTTTTGGTTGCCGGTCACGCAGGTAGCACGCCACGGCCTGTTGGCAAAGTGGCTTCGGGCGGTGAATTGTCTCGTATCGCTTTGGCTATCTCCGTGGTAACCAGCCAGTTGGGCACGGCGCAAACCTTGATATTTGACGAAGTCGACGCCGGAGTAGGCGGAGCGGTGGCCGAAACCGTGGGCAGGTTGATGAAACAGCTGGGCATAGACCGCCAAGTGCTAGCCGTCACCCATTTGCCGCAAGTGGCAGCTTGCGCCGACCAGCATTTGGTTGTCGCCAAACAGTTGCAGGGTAAAAATACCGAGAGTAGCGTCACCGAAGTGGTGAAGGCAGACCGCATCAACGAGATCGCCCGCATGCTGGGTGGTGCGCAAGTGACAGATGCGACGATTCTTCACGCTACAGAAATGATAGCTATTCAGTCAATAAATACGCCGGCTAAAGCCATATTTAATGCTGTTTTACCGGTTTCCAGCAATAAATCACCTAAGCCCAAGGCTCTGGCATGACTTTAGAGCTGGTTTTAATCACAGGCATGTCTGGCTCAGGCAAGTCCGTGGCTTTGCGTGCGTTGGAGGATGCTGGCTTTTATTGTGTTGACAATCTGCCGCCTGAGTTGTTGGTGCCTTTTATCGATTTAGAGCAGCAGCATGGTGTGAAACAGGTAGCGATTGCGATGGATATTCGCAGTTCAATCTCACTACCCATGGTTCCTAAGTTGTTGTCAGCATTGAAAAATCGCAATGTTGACTTGAAATCTCTGTTTCTAGATGCGACGACAGACACGCTGGTACGACGCTTTTCAGAAACTCGCCGAAAGCATCCGTTATCCAATATTTCAGATGTTGGGCTAGAAAATCAACCTAGTATGCAGCACGTTTTGGTAGAAGCTATCGAGCTAGAGAGAGACATGCTCGCCGACTTGCGCGAGGGTGCACACATCATAGACACCAGCATGATTCGCGCCACGCAGCTGCAAGCCTTCGTCAAAGGCATGATTTCTGCGCCACCTGCTGGTTTGACCTTGGTTTTTGAGTCATTCGCCTTCAAACGCGGCATCCCCATTGATGCTGACTACGTTTTTGACGTGCGCATGCTGCCGAATCCACATTACGAAGCCGCACTACGCAACATGACGGGGCGAGATGCACCCGTCGCCGAATTTCTGCAAAACACGCCAGAAGTCCTTGAAATGCAAGCGGATATAGCCAAGTTCATCACCAAATGGATGACTGCTTTGGGCCGCGACCACCGCAGCTACGTCACCATCGCCATTGGCTGCACCGGCGGACAGCACCGCTCGGTTTATTTGGTTGAGCAGCTAGCAGCGTCTTTTGCGCTGGCGACCTCAAAACCATTGGGTCAAAACTGGATCACCTTGAAGCGGCATCGTGAGTTGTTGAATTGAGTAGCATAGCCATCCACAGCCGTAATCACACATATTGCTATTAAAATAATAGCTGTTTATTCAATAAATACGCCGGCTACAGCGAAATTAAACGTTTAAACTCAATAATTTACGAATCGGCGCTGGCAAACCCAGTTTTGACCATTCATTTGCTATAAACCACTGCCCAGCTACTTGGATGTCCCTTTTCGATTTGACGGACAAACGCACGGGGTGAACATGCAAATCTTTGTGCGTTAAAACATGTTTAAACACGCCGCCATCTTCTAAAAGCGAAACGTCAGCCGGTGAAACTGCGACGGTTAGAGCTTCAAAGCTTTCGAAAACTGGCAAACAATACAGTCCCGCCCACACGCCAGGTGTGGGGCGCTGCTCTAGGTAAATAGCGCCATCAGCTCGCGTTACCCACAGCAGCCATAGCGATTGACTGCTGCGTTTCAAGGTTTTGGTTTTGACGGGGAAAGCTTCGGGTCGGCCTTGCTTTTTAGCTTCGCAGAGCTTTTCTACGGGGCACAGTAAGCAATTAGGGCTGCGCGTGGTGCAAAGCGTAGCGCCCAAGTCCATCACGCCTTGGGTGTAGTGCGGCATGGCTGTCCATAAATCGTTTTTCGTATCTTCTTTTGGCAAAACCTGTGTCGCAAGTGCCCACAGAGCTTTCTCATTGGCAGATTTCGCCAAATCAGCGTCAAAACCGAGTAAACGCGTCAGCACCCGCTTCACGTTGCCGTCCAAAATTGCGACCCGTTCGCTGAAGCACAGCGAAGCGACTGCGGCTGCTGTGGACGGGCCGATGCCGGGTAAGGTTTGCAACACTTCAGCCGTTTTGGGAAACGTACCGCCATGCAGCGCGACCACATCTTGCGCGCAGCGGTGCATGTTGCGGGCGCGGCTGTAGTAGCCCAGACCACTCCACAGCGCCAGCACATCGTCCAAACTCGCTTTTGCCAAGCTTGCTACCGTGGGGTGTGCGGCTAGGAATCGCGCAAAATAGTCTTTGACCGTAACGACTTGCGTTTGCTGCAGCATGATCTCAGAGAGCCACACCTTGTACGGATCACGCGTGTTTTGCCACGGCAAATCGTGTCTGCCATGTGTTTTTTGCCAGGCGATGAGCGCGGGTGCGAATTCCGCAATCGCTTTTAAATTCAAGGTTTTTGACATACGGAGCAATAAAACGTTGAGCGTTGACCTTGCACGATTTTTTTGATCAAGGTTTGACAATTCAAGCACGGCAAACCGGCGCGGTCATAGACTTTGGCTTCAAGTTGGAAATAGCCAGACTCACCCTTGGCACTGGAGAAATCTTGCAGGGTGCTGCCGCCTTTGGCAATGGCGCGAGCCAAGACTTCTTTGATTGCCGCATGCAATTTGGCCGCTCTTGGAAGGCTGATTTTGGCAGCGCGCGTTGTAGGGCGAATGCCCGCCATAAACAACGCCTCAGACGCATAAATATTACCCACACCAACCACCAATTCGCCACCCAAAAGCACTTGTTTGATCACGGTTTGGCGCTTTTTAAGACTTTGGTGGAAAATGTTGAGATCAAACGCCTCGGTCAAAGGCTCAACGCCCAGCTTGCCGAGCAGTTTTTGGGCAATGGACGATTGCTCAGCCGGTGCGAAAACTACGGCTCCAAAACGACGCGGATCGTTCAGGCGCAGCAATCCCTGCGTGGTCACCAAGTCGAAATGGTCGTGCTTGCCAGCAGGGCAAACTTCGACGCCAAATACCGTTTGCGCAGTAAAACTCAAGCTCCCCGACATGCCTAAATGCATCAAAAGCAGCCCTGAATTGGCGTGATTGCTAGCTAAATCAAGCAACAAATATTTGCCACGTCTGCGCACTTGCAGCACCGTCATGCCAAGTAAATCATCCGGCTCGCACTGCAGCGGCCAACGCAGCGGTTTGCCCACACGAACGGCCAAAATACGCGCGCCAGCAATACTTGATGCAAAACTCAAGCGCGTCACTTCAACTTCTGGCAATTCAGGCATGGCTATTTTTTCAGTTTTTATGATTAGTCAAGTTCGCTTAGTGGGTATAGGCAATATGTAGCCAACAGCTTGCAGCTTGAATTATGATGTGTAGATGCAAAAAAATCGCTTGGTCACAACAATATCAATCGCCGTAATGAGTTTACTCAGCTTAGGCTGCTCAGGGACGATGGCGGTTGCTCAAACTGACCCAAAGCCTGAAGTCGCTGAATCAGCAAAACCCGCTGAAGTGTCAGAGCCTATTGTTAATTCCACGCTCAACGCTGAAACCTTTTACAAAATTTTACTGGGTGAACTCAATCTGCTGGATGAGGAGCCACGCATAGCTTTTGCCTTGATTTTAGACAGCGCACGCAAAACCAAAGACGACGCTTTGTTTGAGCGTGCCGTGACCATCGCTTTGCAATCACGCTCAGGTGAGTCAGCCTTATCAGCAGCGCGCGCGTGGCTGGTTGCGACACCCACCTCGCTTGCCGCCGCACGCTACATGGTGCAAATTTCGCTGGGTATGAACCGACTTGACCAGCCTGCGGGTAAGGCAGACATTGCCATCGCCCTGCAAGTCACAAAAATCGCACTCACGACTAACCCAGCCAATGAGGAAGCCGCGCAACTGGCTGTGACGATGATGGACACCAAAGAGCCGTTGGCGGAACAATTGGTTAAGTCCTATTTAGACAACAAAACGAGCAAACCGAAACCTGAAGTGCGCCTCGCCTACTCCCGAGCATTGGTCACCAATTCACGTTTTGACGAAGCCAAAGCACAAGTGCAAAAGCTCAGTATCGATGCGCCAACTTTCGCACCTGGTTGGTTGGTTTTAGGCACCTTGCAGTATCAAGAATTTCAAGAAAGCCAAGAAATCATAGAAAAACAGGGCGTGACGACTGCCAGCAAATCGAGCAACAATGCTGCCGAAGCGTCGCTGAAAAAATTTATCCAATTGACAGACAGCTTACCGCCCCAACAGCGTGCCGCCAGTCAACAACGCGCCTACGTTTTGCTGGCAAATATGGCCAAATCCAACAAACAATACCAGCAAGCCTATGACATTTTGAGCAAAATTATCGCTAGCAGCAAAGATGACAGCGAAGTCAGCCTAGCTGATTTGCAGTATGACTTGGCGATGATGGCCGAAAAACTAGCCAAATTAGACGATATGGAGCGCATTTTGCGCCAAGTGATTGCTGCAAAACCGCAAGATCCGCAGGCTTACAACGCGCTGGGATATTCATTGGCAGAACGCAATATGCGGCTGCCAGAAGCAAAAGCATTGATCCAACAAGCCGTGAAATTAGCTCCGCAAGACCCTTTTATTGCCGACAGCTTGGGCTGGGTAGAGTTCCGAATGGGCAATTTGGCAGAGGCGCAGCGGATTTTAGAAGCCGCTTACAAAACCAAACCTGATGCCGAAATAGCGGCCCATTTAGGCGAAGTACTGTGGAAACAAGGCCTCAAAGACCGCGCGACAGCGGTGTGGAAAGAAGGCGTAAACATTAACAAAAGCAACGATACTTTGGTGGAAACTTTGAAGCGATTTGGCGTTAAACCATGACAACCCTCTTGATGACCTTAAAGTCGTCAGCCCCAGATTTTCGTAGATTTATTGCAACATTCACCTTATTAATCCTACTATTTGCTATAAATTTAATAGCTGGATGTGCAATAAATACGCCGGCTACATCTAAATTAGGTGAGAATAACGGCAGTTTAGACGGAAAACCTGCTGTTTTAAGCTACCAAGGCAGATTATCAATTCGGATAGCTTCAGATCCACCCCAATCCCTCTATGCTGGTTTTAGTTTGAATGGCGATGCGAAAACGGGCGATTTAACTCTGAACTCGCCTTTAGGCAACACCATCGCACTGCTGAATTGGACGCCGCAAAGCGCCATCTTAAAGGCGAACAACGAAACTAAATCATACCCATCAACGAGCGACTTGATCGAAAACGTAACAGGCACAGCCATTCCGCTAAATGCCTTGTTTGACTGGTTGGCGGGCAAAAACACTGCGGCTGAGGGATGGGAGATTGACTTGTCTCAAATGAAAAACGATGAATCACGACGTTTGGTAGCCAAACGAACGTCGCCACTGCCCAGCGCAGAGCTGCGTCTTGCCCTCGACAAATGAACTTGATGCAACTTGAATCAGCATGACTTCGCTCTTTGACGTCCCAGCCCCTGCCAAATTAAACCTGTTTTTGCATATTACGGGTAGACGTACCGACGGTTATCACCTGCTGCAATCGGTTTTTATGCTGATCGATTGGAACGACACCCTGCATTTTGAGCTACGGCCCAACGGAAAACTGAGCCGCGAAGACCTGACGTCGCCTCTGCCAGACGACGATTTGGTGGTGAAAGCCGCTCGCGCCTTGCAACTGGCGACAGGTTCAACCCTGGGAACACACATCAGCATTGCCAAGTCAATTCCAGCGCAGGCAGGCATGGGTGGCGGCTCTTCTGACGCGGCATCTACGCTTTTGGCGTTGAATCGGCTGTGGAAATTGAACCTGACCAAGCTGCAATTAGCTCAAATTGGCCTGGAATTAGGTGCAGATGTGCCTTTTTTCATACACGGCGATAACGCCTGGGTTGAGGGCATTGGTGAGCAAATAACGCCCGTTCATATACCAAAAGCGCACTTTTTAGTGGTCAAACCAGTCTCTGGACTGTCTACACAAGCAATTTTTACTGACCCAGCCTTGAAACGTGACTCACAGAATGCTATAATTTCAGGCTTTGCTGCTTATCCATTTAGCTTCGGCCAAAATGATTTGCAAGCTGTGGCTCAAAAGCTGTGTCCTGATGTGAGTACCGCCTTAAATTGGTTGGAAAAACTAGGTTTGCAGCCCAGAATGACAGGCTCAGGCAGCGCAGTATTTGCGCAAGTCAGTGAAGAGAAGTTAACTCAATTTGCACAGTTGCAAAGTGCGCCAGAAGGTGCCATTGTCAAACTTTGCAGCAGTTTAGCGGAGCATCCGTTGAAAGGCTGGGCAAATTGAATGAAAGTTAAGTTTTTCGGTGATTGGTTGAAATTGCAAAGTTTTAGCTGATAACCAGTGTAGGGGCGTCGCCAAGTTGGTTAAGGCACTGGATTTTGATTCCAGCATGCGAAGGTTCGAGTCCTTCCGCCCCTGCCAAATACATATTTCAGTACATGCTGTATTGATGTTTAGTGCACATGTCGTGCTGATTTTTTGCCAAATTTTATGTCGCAAGCCCACACGCCTGATTTTCTGGTTTTCACCGGTAATGCCAACCCTGGCATGGCGGCAGAAATTGCGCAACATTTAGGCATTTCACTGGGTGCTGCCGATGTAGGCCGCTTCTCTGACGGCGAAGTTACCGTTGAAATCAAACAAAACGTGCGTGCACGTGATGTGTTTGTAGTTCAATCTACTTGCTCACCCACCAACGAAAATTTGATGGAATTGTTGATCATGGTCGACGCGTTAAAACGCGCATCAGCCGAACGCATCAGCGCCGTGATCCCTTACTTCGGCTACGCTCGACAAGACCGTCGCCCACGTTCCGCACGTGTGCCCATTACCGCTAAAGTGGTTGCCAACCTGCTGCAAACCGTTGGTGTGTCGCGTATTTTGACCATGGATTTGCATGCGGATCAAATCCAAGGTTTCTTCGATATTCCCGTTGACAACATTTACGCATCACCCGTTTTGCTGGGCGATTTGCGTCAAAAAAATTACGAAGACTTGATCGTTGTGTCGCCAGACGTCGGTGGCGTGGTCCGTGCGCGTGCACTGGCCAAACAACTCGGTTGCGACATGGCGATTATCGACAAACGCCGTCCAAAAGCCAACGTGTCTGAAGTCATGCTCGTGTTTGGTTATATTGATGGCCGCAATTGCGTCATCATGGACGACATGATTGATACCGCAGGTACGCTGGTCAAAGCCGCCGAGGTTCTGAAAGAACGCGGCGCTAAAAAAGTTTACGCTTATTGCACACACCCCGTGTTCTCTGGCCCTGCCATTGAACGTATTCGTCTGGGTGATGCTTTGGATGAAGTGGTTATTACCAACACGATTCCCTTGAGCGCTGAAGCAGCAGCGTGTAAAAAAATTCGCCAACTCTCCGTCGCGCCATTGATCGCTGAAACCATCCAGCGTATTGCCAGCGGAGAGTCGGTTATGCGTTTGTTTGACGATCAAGAACAGAATCTCTTTTGATTTAATTTTTATATATCGGCAAGCAACAAGTAGCTTTTCAATATTTGATTGAAAAGCTTTTTTAAACCGGAATCACACTGGTCGCGGTGGGTTCCTTGTCTAGGAGTTAATTATGAAATTCGTCGCTTTTGAGCGCGCAAAGCAGGGCACGGGTGCGAGCCGCCGTCTGCGTATCTCCGGTCGCACACCGGGCATTATTTACGGCGGTTCTGGCAAGCCAGAGCTCGTCGAACTTGACCACAATGCACTGAGGCACGCCTTGAAAAAAGAAGCGTTCCATTCTGCTATTTTGGACATGGAAAAGGACGGC
>JANMTB010000211.1:0-23242 GCA_031390045.1 Polaromonas sp. | reverse complement strand
CATGGCCGCGCTGAGCTGGGTCTAGCGCCTGATGAATACGCGGCGCTGACCATGGTGTTGCTGCGGTTGTTAGCTTTCAAGTCCGATGGAACTTCTCCGCCGGCTGAAAAAAAAACTTTTAAATCAGTTGTAACGCCCGCTGTAAACCCAGTTCCACAACAAATACCCGTTCGCCCTGAGCCTGTCAAAGGGTTTCGACAAGCTCAACCCGAACGGGAGGTGGTGACTGCGGCAGTCGTTGCTGAAAAATCGCCCGAACCTGTCGCTGAGAGCGTAAAAGTGCAAAATATAGAGATAAATAAGCCTATAGCCGGCGAATTATCTGCCTATATTGCTCCTAAATTTCTAGCAATTCCAGTTCGTGAGCAATCTGCACCAACTGCACGAACCGAGCAACGCACCGAGCGCGCGGTGCTGAATTCTGCCATCGCTCCGGCTGAATTGGTCCCGACGCCCGAAGGCGATGTGTGGCATGCAGCGGTGCAGCAGCTGCTAGCGGCAGAGGCGATTGCGGCTTTGGTGCGCGAACTTGCTTTGCAGTCGCAGCTGGTGGCGCGACACAACCCAAACAATGACGGTGAACCGCATGATTGGCTCTTGCGTATCGAGCGCGAATCGCTGAGCCAAAGCGGTAGCCGTGAGAAACTGCAATTGGCTTTGGCTACATTGGGGCATTCGGTACGGCTCAGCGTTGAAATCGGCCCCGCCAGCGACACGCCAGCCAAGCGCATTGCGGCAGCGGCGGCAGAAAAACAGCGCATGGCTCAAGATATCATCATGCAAGACGCTTATGTGCAGCAGCTGATACGAGATTTTGGGGCGAAAATCGTACCAGGCAGTATCAAAGTCAGTGCCCTTAGCTGAAGTAATAAGCTGAAATAGTCATCTGAAATCTTTAATTTATTCAATCAATTCAACTTAGAGAAAAGGAAACACCATGTTCAACAAAGGACAACTCGCAGGCCTGATGAAGCAAGCCACTGCCATGCAAGAAAACATGAAGAAGGCACAGGAAGAGCTGGCCAATTCTGAAGTCATCGGCACATCAGGCTCTGGTTTGGTCAAAATCACCATGACGGGTAAACACACCGTCAAGCGCATTGAGATTGACCCTAGCTTGCTGGCTGACGACAAAGACATGTTGGAAGATATGTTGACTGTTGCTTTTAACGATGCTGCCAAGCAGTTGTCTGATAACAGCGAAGCGAAGATGGGCGGCGTGTCAAAAGGCATGCCCGGTTTGCCAGGCGGCATGAAGTTTCCGTTTTAAACCGTTCACAACTTTTTAAGCACTCCCTTGAATGGATAACAGCAGCGCATTAGATGCCTTGGTGCAAGCTTTGCGCCGCTTACCGGGCGTGGGTCTGAAATCGGCGTCGCGCATGGCGTTTCACCTGCTGCAGCACGACAGAGCCGGTGCGCAAATCATGGCGCAGGCGCTGACCAATGCGGCTTCGCAAGTGCTGCATTGCTCGCAGTGCAACACGTTCACGCAAAACGAAGTTTGCAACACTTGCAGTGATACAGAGCGGGATCAAACACGGTTGTGTGTGGTAGAAACGCCAGCGGATCAACTGGCGCTGGAGCGCACTGGCGCGTTCAAAGGTTTGTATTTTGTGCTGATGGGGAAGTTGAGCCCGCTAGACGGCATTGGCCCCAACGAA
Organism: Polaromonas sp.; assembly: GCA_031390045.1. GTDB lineage: Bacteria > Pseudomonadota > Gammaproteobacteria > Burkholderiales > Burkholderiaceae_C > Aalborgiella. The sequence goes on along the minus strand of JANMTB010000211.1, from coordinate 21,578 downwards.
ATAGGCTTGAAAAAACTGTTTCAACGGGTGCAAACTTCTCCTATTGAAGAGGTGATATTGGCGACTAATTTCACGGCTGAGGGCGAAACCACCGCGCATGTGATCAGCGAGGGCTTGAAAGCGCGTGGCATCAACGTCACACGCTTGGCGCGCGGTGTACCGATAGGCAGCGAGTTGGAATATGTTGACTTAGGTACTATCGCCCATGCACTTGTTGATCGACGTTAAACGCCTGGTATTTTTTCGCTAGTAGAAACCCGATTGAGACAAACCCGATTAAGGATGTTACCGATGCGCGAATGATGATGTGGCATTAAGCTTAAAGCTAGATATTCATTCATAGGGTCATTCGCATCGTGGGCATCATCAGTCGTAGGCAATTTGGCTTAGTAAGCACAGCCTTAACAAGCACATTGTTAGCTGGATTGTGGCAGCCTGCTCGGGCGCTTAGTCGAAGTGATAAGACCAAGGTCAATTTAGCCGTTGCTGGCAAAGCATCTTTTTACTATTTTCCATTGGTTGTCGCGGAACAACTGGGGTTTTTTGAAGCCGAAGGCATTGCGCTCGAGATTGTTGATTTTCCAAGTTCCGTGCGTGCGCATCAAGCGCTGGCTAGCGGCAATGCGGATGTTGCGTGCGGAGCGTTTGAACACCTGATCAACTTGCATAACAAAAATCAATATGTGCAGTCTTTTGTCGCACTGGGTCGTGCGCCTCAAATGGCCATGGGTGTGTCGGTTAAAAATATGCCTACCTACAAGAGATTGGTTGATTTACGGGGCAAAAAAATCGGTATCGCAGCACCAGGCACGGGCACCAACATCATGGCAAACTTGCTGCTGCAGCGGGCAGGATTGCAGCAAAATGATGTGAGCTACATCGGTGTTGGTACGACAACGGGTGCAATATCAGCCATACGCTCTGGCCAAATTGATGCGATTTGCAATTTAGATCCAGCTATGACGCAACTTGAGTTGAAAGGCGATATCAAAATCATCGCTGATTCGCGCACATTGCGTGGTACACAAGCTATTTTTGGGGGCGATATGCCTGGGGCATGTTTATTTGCATTGCCTGAATATATTCAAAAAAATAGACTGGTTGTTCAAGCGTTGACTAACGCTATTATGAGGGCCTTAAAGTGGCTTCAAACAGCGGGCCCGCGCGATTTGATACGAGGTTTGCCAGAAGCTAATTTATTGGGTGACAGAGGCTTGTTTTTGGCAACCTACCAAAATATACGGGAGTCGATCTCTTTAGATGGCATTACCAATGATGAAGCGGCAAAATTGTCTTTGAAGGTGATGTCTAATTTTGATACTGCGGTAAAAGCTGAGAGCTTAGATATCACTAGAGCCTATACCAATATGTTTGCTAGGCTGGCTAAATCGCAATTTGATGCTTAATTTGTAAAGTCAGCACATTGCGCGGTTGTGTTGCCTATAATTTGGGCAACCATGAATCTACGACTCACCCTCACTCCTCTGCCCGCATTCACAGACAACTATATTTGGATGCTGCATGACGGTCACAAAGCACTGGTCGTCGATCCGGGCGATGCTGCCGTCGTTTTTGACGCGTTGCAGCGATTGTCATTGCGCTTAGAAACTATTTTGGTAACCCACCATCATGTAGACCACACGGGCGGCGTTGCGGAATTGCGTGAAGCTACCGGTGCCGCTGTTTTCGGTCCTTTGACAGAAGTCATGCCAGAGCCTATCAGGCGCTTGCAACGTGGCGACAACATGCAAGCCTTGGGGCTCACGTTTAATGTCATCGATGTGCCGGGGCATACCTCAGGTCACATTGCCTATTATTGTGAGCAACTTCAAGGTAAGACAAAAGACGGCGCACCTATTTTATTTTGTGGCGACACGTTGTTCTCAGGCGGTTGTGGTCGATTGTTTGAAGGGACGCCATCGCAGATGTTGTCGTCGCTAAACAAATTGTCAGATTTGCCAAGCTCTACGCGCGTGTGCTGCACGCATGAATATACGCTATCGAATTTGAAATTTGCGCGTGAGCTTCAAATCAATCCTTTTTTACGCAGTGATCAAGCTGAGGTTGTGCATGCAGCGCAGCAGCTAGATCCAACAGCCATTGGTGCTGTGGGTGTGTTTACGGCAATTCGTCAACGGAAGAATAATTTTTAATGAGTAATCAATTGAGTAAAAAATTTCAACTGAATGCAGTTACTTCAAGTTTTAATAAAGACTTATTTAATTTCAATACACGCTATTCAATTTGGTTGGTCGCATCGTTATTAACATGGCATGGAAGCGCATTTTCTGCGGGAGAATTCGGAAGCGATTTTCAATTTTCTATGCCTAGCACCGTAATTGAGGCTGCAAAGCCTGTTGTTGCGTCCCCTAAACCTATAGCACCTACTGCACCTATAGCTCCTTCAGCTGTAACTTCGTCTGTTGTCAATCCGCCAGCAACAGTTAATGTCGCTCCTGGTCCGCAAGTCGTTCATACGCCACCGACTAAGATTTTGCAAAGTCAAGTTCACGTGGAAGCTGAACAGCCTATTGTTGTTTATAAGCAGACCAATGATGTTGATCTTTGGGCGCGTATCCGACGTGGTTTTATGATGAATGAACTCGCCTCCGATTTGGTGGGTAGTCAAGAACAGTGGTACTCATCTAGACCAGACTATATTGAACGCATGACAGGGCGGTCTAGCAAGTATCTGTACCATATTGTCGAAGAGTTAGAGCGTCGCAATATGCCGACAGAGTTAGCACTATTGCCATTTATTGAGAGTGCTTTTAACCCTCAAGCTGTTTCAAGCGCGAAAGCTGCAGGTATGTGGCAATTTATGCCTGCAACGGGCAAGTATTTTTCACTCAAGCAAAATGTATTTCGTGATGACAGACGCGATGTTTTGGCATCAACTCGGGCAGCACTGGATTATTTGAAAAAACTGCACGGCATGTTTGGTGACTGGCATTTAGCACTGGCCGCCTATAACTGGGGAGAGGGTTCGGTTGGACGTGCCATTGCTAAAAACCAACGTGAGGGCTTGCCAACCGACTACAACAGTTTGAGCATGCCCAACGAAACGCGGAATTACGTGCCCAAATTGTTGGCGGTAAAAAACATTGTTGCTAGCCCTCAAGCATTTAACGCAACACTGCCAGATATCCCGAATCATCCGTATTTTCAATCTGTGAACATTACTCGCGATTTGGATGTTGCTTTAGCAGCAAAATTAGCCGAAATAAAATTAGATGATTTCAAGTCATTGAACCCCTCAGCGAATAAGCCAGTTATTTTTGCAGCTGGAACACCACGGATTTTGTTGCCTTGGGATAACGCCGGTATCTTTGAACGGAATTTACTTATTCACAATGGACAAACTGCGGGTTGGACAGTTTGGACGGCACCTTCAACGCTAAAAGTGGCCGATGCTGCCAAACGCGTAGGCATGAACGAGACGCTGTTTCGTGAAATCAACCGCATACCTCCGAAGATGTTGATTAAACAAGGCTCTACACTGCTTGTGCCACGCTCAGCCAAGCAAGACAAAGATGTTTCAGAGCATGTGGCAGACAACGGACAAGTTAGTTTTTCGCCAGAAATTGTGTTGAAAAAACTACTGATCAAATTACGTAAATCTGAAACAGTTACGTCCATTGCTAAGCGGTATAACGTGACCGCAGCGAGTGTGGCAGATTGGAACAAGGTCAGCGCAACCAGCACATTCAAAGCTAAACAGTCTGTTGTTGTTTATGTGCAAGAGAAAGCAAAATCTCTCAGTCGTAAGAATAGCGCTAAAGGTGGCAAATTGAACCGTGCGAATAAGCGTAAGTAAATAGAAGTTTAGCAATTACAATAGTAATAGCAGCAGCAAATTACTTAGACTCGATTCTCATTGCAAGAATCTCTCCCAAAAAAAGCGCTCCGAGGAACGCTTTTTTAATTGAAGATCTGCAAATTACTTAGCACTAACACCCAATGATTTAACAGTAGCCAAGTTGATATAACGATCAATTGGCAAGTTGTTAGCGCGCTGGTAAGCATTCAAGGCAGTCATGGTGGACTGGTTCACAACACCGTCGGTGTTGCCAGGGTTAAACCGAGATTGTCCATTAGGAATTTGATGGTGTCGGCGTGAGCCTCACCGACTCCCCCGCATTGGCCCACAACCTCTCAAACCACGGTCTTCGTTTGCGTGCCACTGCCAAGCGAAACGTCTGCTTGGTGTTCCTTGTGTTGTCATCCCACAGCGCCCCGACGGCCAGCACCTGATGGTGCAACGTTGGGAGCGTGTTGTGTACCTTCTGGCGCATCATAGTGTGGCGAAACACACTCATCAGGTTGTAGCTGAGCATGGATACCCCCAGCGCCGCCTCTGTCGCCCAGAAGTCCCGCATTACGAAACTGCGCAATCCAAAGTCTCCCTTGAGCTCCTTGCGCAGGAAGAAAGCGTCATTTGGTGTGATGATGCCCTCGTTGAACACCCCCCCCCACGGCGTTTCCAGCTGAGGGGGAGCGAGGCCAGCACAATCATCGGCCGCTTTTCAGGAAAAGCGACGAGGGAACGCTTGCCATTGACATAAGGCAGCTTAATGCTGGCGGCGCTTTGCGTCAGGGCAGCGGTACTCCAGCCGCCGAGCGTGGCGGTGGCCAGTGCCCCTGCACCGCCTGCCAGCAGGCGGCTGCGTTGAAGTTGGGTGGGTCGGTTCATGCAGGTCTCCTTGAGCTGGTCTTTGTACAGAAAGCGTCAAGAAAAATCAGGTGCTTTCAGTTTTGCGCTGAGACAATCAGTCCCCGCGGGTACCGCCAAGCGCCGGGAACTCCGGCGCTTGGCAGGTGGTTTGGGTATGACGCAGCACCGCAAGCCGCCGCGTCATGCTTTCGATCTCGATGGTCTGCCCTGCAATGATCTCTTCCGCCAGCTGGCGGGTGGCCGGGTCACGCCCGTGCTGCAACACCAGGCGGGCCATGTCAACCGCGCCGGCATGGTGCGGAATCATCATCACCAGAAAGTCAATATCGACGTTGCCGCTGTAGCCTGGCGCATGCATGTCCTGCATCATGCGCGCCATGCCGGCGTCCATATCGCTTTGAAATCCCGGCGCTGCAGGAGCCTTTATGGCCGCAGGGTCATGCCCGTGAGCGGACTGAGCCATGACGCTGTGGGCACCCGCACCCAGGATGAGCGCCAGGCCGAGCGTGAACCCGGCGCTGGCCCTGCGGCCGGAGCTCATGCTGTTTGCCCTTTCACGCCAGGGCGCACGTACACCAGGTTGATGCTCTTCTTGTTGCGCAGCCCGCCCGACGGCAGATTCAGGTTGCCTAGGGGAATCTGCGCGATGAACTCGGGTTTGAACGGGTTGCTGACATCAAACGCACTGCACACAGTCTGGCCGGCATTCGGTGTGCCGGGCAATTCATCCTGCTCATGCGCCACATAGAGCAAGGTTTTGTCTGGGTTGGTCGACAGGCCATGCGATTCGCGGCCATGGCTGAAAAAGCTGCCAACCATCTTGCGTTCACCGGTTTTGGCGCTGCGGTCAATGACCGCAATCTGGCTCGATGCCACGCCGCCAGGGCCGCTGTCGTCCACCCGCGCCAGGCTAGCATACATCACACTGCCCTTGGCGTTGGCGACAAACTCCACATGGTTGGGCCGCCCCAGGTTGCCCAAGGACACGCTATCGAGCAGGTCAAATCCCTCACGCGTCGAACGGCACGACACGGTATCAGCCAGCTTGTGGGAGAACCAGACCTCAGCGCCGTCCGGTGTGGTCTTCATGAAAGGTGTGAAGCCCAGCTTGTCCTGCGCGCTGATGTCGAGCGTGGTTAGGCGCTGCGGCTGCGAATGGCCGTCGGCACCCGGGTTGACACGAAACACGTCCACCTTGGCCACCTTCTGGCTAGCCACAAAAGCCAGCGTGCCTTCGCGGTTGAACCAGACCTGGGCCGGGCCATTCAGCGTGGGCAGGAACTGGCGCACCGCCGACACGTCCGAGCCGCGCAATTGCAGCAGCGCGCGATCCACACTCAGGATGGCGATGCGGTCCTCTCCACGCAAGGTGACCCAGAGTTCCTTGCCATTGCGGCTGAAGGTGGGCTCGTGGGGCTCACGCCCCAGCAGGATGCCGCTGGACAGGCGCTCGGGGTTGGTGGAGGGGCCGGCAGACGGGTTGGGCGTGTTGCCAATCACGCGCTTTTCCACGGCGTCGATCAGGTAAATATTGCTGGAACCTCGGCCGCTGGTGGCCAGCAAGCGGCCATCGGGCGACGGCACGGCACCGTGGGCGTCAATGCAGCCGTGGTACAGCGGTTTGTGGATCATGACCGCATGGGTCGGCGCGATGCCCGCGGTGATGTAGCGAAATGGCGGGCGGGCATCTTCGTCAAAACTGGTCAGGTTGATGGTGGTTTCCACCGTGTTGGTCCGTGGATCAATCACCACCAGTGTGTTGGAGTCTTCGTTGGTGATGAAGACGCGGTCACGCGGGTCGATCCCTGTCGCGGCGTTTTGGGCAAAGCTGGTGTGCAGTGCTGCCGCAGCGGCAGCCGCGGCGGTGTATTTGAGAATGTCCCGGCGATTGGTGGTCATGCGATACCTTTGAAATTGCTTGGGTTAAAAAAATAGGGTCTTAGGAAGCAAATGAAATTAAAGAGGATTCTTTCTGGATAACTTTAGCATAGCCAAATAGAGATTCTGATGCCGATGATTAAACCGAGATTGTCCATTAGCCCCGGTCGTGCGATCATGAGCGGCCCCCCCAAGGGCAGTGGAGTTTTGGAGAGTTTCTAATGGATGCCATTAGGATTTCTCAATTGAATCAACGACTTGTATTCTATTTCAAGGACGGAGATGCGACCTGACACCCCCTTTGACCTCAAGTTCACCTCCCGCGAAGTCACCGCCTGGGGCGGTCTGGCGCTATTGAAACGCATGCTCGACGGCATGGGCTTGCACGAAGCACTGCAAAGCTGGCAGTTACCCCAGCCTGGCTCCAACCGGGGGTACCGCCCAGAGCAACTCATCGAGCAAATGATCGTCAGCATCTGGTGCGGAGCAGCTCGCTTTGCCCACGCCGACATCACGCGCTTGGATGCAACGCTGGTGCGCCTGTTTGATTGGGGCCATGCAGCAGGGCACAAAACCATCGTCAGGTTGTTTCAGCGTTTTGACCAACCAATCGCTACCCGGGTTCAGGCCAGCAGCTACCGCTGGCTGTTTGACAAACTGCGATTGAACCCCATCTCCTTGGATGTGGACTCTACCGTCTTGAACCGCTGGGGTGGCCAGATCGAAGGCGTGGAGAAAGGCTACAACCCCAAACACCATGGCCGCGCCAGCCACCACCCGCTACTGGCGTTTGTGGCCGACTGGCGACTGGTGGCTAACTTCTGGCTACGCCCGGGCAACACCAGTTCATCCAACAACGTGTAGAGCTTTATCGAGCCCACACTGGTGAACCTGGGCGCCACAACAGTGGGCCTGTTTCGCGCCGACAGCGGCTTTTACGACAAGACCATAGTGGCCCTTCTCCAAGCCAAAAAGATCAGCCACATCATCAGCGCGCGCCTGATGCAGGCGTTGCAGCAAGCCATTGTGGATCAGTGCAAATGGCAGCAAGTCGAAATGGGACTGGAAGTCTCTGAGTTGAGCTACCAGCCGCATGGCTGGGATGCGCCACAACGTCTGGTGGTGGTGCGCCAGCACGTCAAACGCAAAGCCGGTGCGGTGGCGGGCAAGACGTTGTCGCTGTTTGCCGATGATCCCGATCTGCAGGGCTGGCGCTACGGGGCAATGCTGACCGATTTGAGTTTGCCTGCGCTGGAGGTGTGGCGCCTGTACCGGGGGCGCTCAGACTGTGAGAACCGGATCAAGGAGCTCAAGGCGGACTTTGGCTTGGGCAGTTTTGTGTTGCGTGACTTCTGGGCCACTGAGGCGGCGTTGGGGGTGACGATGCTGGCGTACAACCTGATGAGTGTGTTTCGCCACACTGTGATGCGCCAGAAGGTACACAACACGCTCCCAACGTTGCACCATCAGGTGCTGGCCGTCGGGGCGCTGTGGGATGACAACACAAAGAATACCAAGCAGACGTTTCGCTTGGCCGTCGCTCGCAAACGAAGACCCTGGTTTGAAGGGCTTTGGGCCAATGCCGGGGAACCGGTGAAGCTCACGCCTGCGGTGAAAAATCTCTAATGAACAATCTCGGTTAAAGCCAGCTTTCTTCAAAGGTTCTTTAATCTCACGTACTTTAGCGGGCGTGGTGTTGACTTCGCAAAAAATGCTGCGCCATTCAACCGATGCATCGCTTACTTTGACAGTTTTAGAGACGGTGCTGTATTGTTCCGGCACAGTGTCTGTTTCAACTTTAGCTTGCTCAGCAACGATAGGCAGGCGCACTTTGCGTGTTACCGCTGGTACAGCAACTTCACGTACGGTAGCCTCAGTGTCAATCACTTGACGTTTCACAGTCTTGTATACAGCTGGCACGTCAATTTCACGTGTGCTGGCGGGTGTATCGATCAAGCGACGCGTCATCGCTTTAGAGACTGCACTACTTTGATCTTGCGCTGTGAAGCAGCCGATACGAGCACGCGGTTAGTCACTTGGCGAGTTTGCTCAGCCACAGGGATTTCGCGAGACGACGGCGCCACATCTTGCACTTGACGAGTAACCGTACGGAACTCTGCTGGGATCGCGATGGTTGTTGATTTGGCAGCCTGTTCCAACACTTGTTTGCTTACTGTGCCGAATTCTGCTGCAATCACGACTTCGCGCGCAGCAGCTGGCGTGTCGATCACTTCGCGGCTAACAGTTTTGAATGTCGCTGGAATTTCGATTTCACGTGTACTTGCCGTTTGGTCAATCACTTGACGTGACACTGTCGTATAAGTCGCTGGAATGAAGCTGCGGTGTCAACGACTTGACGAGTCACAGTTGCAAATTCAGCAGGCACGTCAACTTCACGGGTCGTTGCAGCTGTTTTCAGTACACTCTTGCTCACTGTTTCGAAGCGAGCTGGAATTTCTACCAAACACATCACGTCATCATCACCATTCACATTTGCAGCAACTAAAGCGGTAGTTTTAGCGCCGCCTTTGGCTTTTAACGATTCAGCAGTTTCGGCCGACAATTTAGCATTGCCATCAGCACCAGCACCAGCACCAGCCGCAGCCGCAGCAGTGACTTCACCTTTGTCATTTAAGAAACCTTTAACTGGGCGCACCATGGTGGTTTGGCTTAACCAAGCTTTGACACGTTTCCACTCAGATGATTTACCAACAACGAGCACTTGCTCAGTCACAGTTTCGCAAACTGCCGGGACTGCGATGATTTATTTGCCGCTGGCTTGATCATCACGCTTTCGGTGGTGGTTTTCAACGAAACAGGAACCACTTCAATGCGGCTACCGGCTGGACGAGCCACCACATGCGCAGTGAATGTACGGTAAGGAATCTCGATCGGCTAGTAACGCACTGATTGCGGTGTTGCAACGACTTGTTCAGTCACGGTTTTGTAAGTGGCAGGTGTCCCTTCAATTCGAGCGCTGGCTGCTTTGACTTCAACTTGCTGTGTTTCGTTTTTGTAAACGGCTAGGATGGGCTCGTAGCGTTTTGTCGCTTCGCTGACGGTTTCTTCACGATCTTCAAAGCCCATTTTCAAAGGCACAATACGTGCACGTGAGCTAGCAGCTTGCTTCACAACTTGTGAAGTTTGCGTCTTAAAAACGTGCAGGCACGGTGACTTTGGCATAACATTCACCAGCAACAGCATTGGACGGGCCAGTTGATGGAGTTTGCGCTGAAACGCTGAAGGCAGCAGCAGCAGCAGCAGCGATGGAAGTCATGACGAAACGCTTCATGAATTACGATCTCCTAAGGGTAATAAACAGGTTAGTTAAAATGTAACTTGCGAGAATTCTAGGTAAAAGATCCGATTAATTGAGTGATTTAGTTGTGTAACAAACTGAACATATGCATATAGCTGGCGATAGCGTGAAATACCGCACAGATGAAAAGGAGCAGTGATAATTTTTTCCATATTTAAACCACTCGATTTGACTCAATGCTTCATTAATTACTATAGATCGGTACAGAAGTTTGCAAAATTGGTTAAAAACGCCTCCAGGGCAATACCTTTTAGACTGGGAAAACGCGCTATTTGAGCGGACAGTGGCTGATATTTTTGGCTACCATGCGCTTCAGTTGGGGTTGCCAGATTTGCAAGCTTTGCATGCTAACCGTATGCCACATCGCTGGATAGCGGTTTCTGATGATATAAAAAACATAGCACTAAAATCAATAAATACGCCGACTACAATCGAAAATAATTCTTGGAAAATCAATTTAAAAACTGATTTTGTTACAGCTTTTGAAGCCTTACCATTTCCTGAGAATAGCCTCGACTTGCTGGTTTTGCCGCACAGTTTAGAGCTCAGCCAAGACCCGCATGCGACGCTGCGAGAGGCAGAGCGTGTCTTGGTGCCTGAGGGGCGGCTGATTATATGCGGCTTCAACCCCATCAGTTTGTGGGGCTTGAAGCAAAAGCGCAGCCATTTGTACAAAAAATTTAACTTGGGTGAGCTGTATTTGCCTGAAGCCGGCGAATTCATTTCCTACAGACGCTTGCGTGATTGGTTGAAATTGCTGAATTTTGAACTCGAATCTTCCGAATTTGGCTGTTTTCGTCCCGCTGTGCGAAGCCAAACCATGCTGCAGCGTTTTGCATGGATGGACAAATTAGGATCACGCTATTGGCCGATTTTAGGTGCGGTTTATGTCGTGTCGGCTGTGAAACGAGTACATGGTATGCGTCTGATTAGCCCTATTCGAAAGCTCACAAAAATACCCAATACTGCTCCTGTTTCAATAGCGGGAAAGACAATGAATACGACGGCTACATCCAAAAAATATCATAAATAAGGTAATAACAGCGAGTTTCATGAATAAAATCATTATTTACACCGATGGCGCATGCAAAGGCAACCCAGGCCCGGGCGGTTGGGGCGCGATTTTAAGATCAAGCGGACACGTTGAAAAAGAACTTTTTGGCGGTGAGTTACTCACAACCAATAACCGTATGGAAATGACGGGGGTGATTGAAGCTTTAAGCGCTCTGAAAAGGCCATGTGAAGTCGCTTTGCACGTCGACAGCAAGTATGTGCTGCAAGGAATGACCGAGTGGCTGCCAAGTTGGAAAGCTAGAGGTTGGAAAACAGCAGCTAAGCAGCCCGTGAAAAACGTTGATTTGTGGCAAAAACTAGATGCATTGGTGAATACAGCTGGGCATACAATTGAATGGGTTTGGGTCAAAGGACACGCGGGAGATCCGGGCAATGAGCGTGCTGATGCGTTGGCAAACTTAGGCGTCGAAAAAGCATTAAAAAGCGCGCGTTGAAACTGTTAGCATGCATATAATTACCTTGACTTCTTAGCTTACTTCTTAAAAAGACAGCGTTTAATTCTATGGCTTCAAAATCAGTCTATTCAATCATTGCTGTCATTGGTATTGCTGCGGCATCGGGTGCTGCTTGGTGGTATCAAAACAAGGCGCCAGCAGATACCTTGTCTCAAATAAAAACTGCAGTGACCGGTAATGCAGTTAAAACCGATGCTAGCGCGTCCGCTGCAGGCGCAACGACACCAGCTGGTACGCCTGCGGGTGCTGCTGGTGGCGGCGTAGGCGGTGGCACAGGTGCAAGTGGCCCGCCACGGCCGCCTTCTGTTGAATCTGCCAAAGTCGAAATCATGAAGCTGACGGATGACACCCAGGCAGTAGGCAGTTTGAAATCGCGTCAGGGTGTGACACTGCGTCCAGAGGTGAGTGGTCGCATCACGCAGCTGAATTTCAAAGACGGTGAGCGGGTCAAAAAAGGCCAATTGTTGGTGCAGTTTGATGATCAGCTGCAGGTCGCACAAGTCAAGCAAAGCCAAGCGGAATTGTCGATTGCCATGGCCAACCACAAGCGTAACCAAGAGCTGGTGGCGCAAAACTTTATCAGCAAACGATCTGTTGACGAAAGCGCAGCCAATTTAGAAGTAGCGCAGGCAAAATTGTCGTTGTCGCAGGCGACGGCATCCCGACTTAAAATTACCGCACCTTTTGATGGCATGACGGGCATACGAACCGTCAATGTGGGCGATTACCTCAAAGACGGTGGCGATATTGTCAATATTGAAGACATTGCTGCAGTGTTTGTCGATTTTCGTTTACCAGAGCGCTTTCAAACCAAGGTTAAAAAGGGGCAAAAAGCGCAAGTGGACATGGACGCTTTACCAGGTCGCAAATTCACTGCAGTCATACAAGCAATTGACCCCATGTTAGATGCCAATGGCCGATCTGTCGGCATTCGGGCATGCATCGACAACCGTCAAAACCAGTTACGTCCGGGCATGTTTGCACGTGTCAATGCGGTGTTTAGCGAACGCGACAAAGCTATCGTCGTCCCTGAAGAGGCCATTGTTCCGCAAGGCGGTAAGCAGTTCGTCATCAAGCTGCTCGATGGTGCAGACAAAGGCACAGACAAAGAAACAAAAATAACGCAACGTGTTGAGGTGAAAGTCGGTATTCGGAAGCCAGGAAAAGTTGAAATTTTAGAAGGCTTGGTAGAGGGTGATGAGGTCATCACCGCTGGCCAGCAACGCGTACAAAAAGATGGCACAGCTGTCAAAGTGGTTGAGCTTGGCCGACCAGCGGGTCGTCCTGCTGGTGCTGAAGCGAGTACTTTGCCTCCTGCTGCAACTCCTGCTGTTTCAATGGCTCCCGTTGGTACTGTAGCTCAAGGCGGAGCATCAGTACCAGTTGCACCCGCTATGCCCAGCACGCCACCGTTATTAGCTAAAGCAGCAGCGAAGCCAGCGCAAGTTTTGCAAGGGCCTAACCCTTGCCTTGAGAGTGAAGCGTCCTCTGATAACAGAGCAAGGCCCGAAGGGAACATGAAGAGGAAATCCTGATGCAACTCGCTGAAACCTCGATTCGCAGACCCGTACTAGCTACGGTTTTATCACTCCTTGTGGTGTTGATTGGCGCCGTCAGCTTTACGCGCTTGTCAGTCAGAGAATATCCCAAAATTGACGAACCGGTGGTAACCGTCAGCGTGCGCTACCCTGGTGCTTCTGCTGAAGTTGTTGAGTCTCAAATTGCCAAAACGCTGGAAGATTCAATCGCTGGCATAGATGCTGTTGATGTGATTACCTCAGTAAGTCGTGCTGAGCAAGCGCAAATCAGCGTTCGCTTTCGCTTAGAAAAAGATGCTGATTCTGCTGCGGCTGAAGTGCGTGACCGCACCTCACGCGTACGTAACCGTTTGCCAGCAGCTATTGAAGAACCTGTGATTGCCAAAGTCGAATCAGATGCTTTTCCGGTTATTTGGCTTGCATTTTCGAGTGACACTATGAATCCGCTACAAATCAACGATTTGGTGAATCGGATTGTTAAACCTCGGCTGCAGACTGTTACCGGCGCTGCAGATGTGCGGATTTTTGGTGAACGCAAATATGCCATGCGCGTTTGGCTGGATACCGACAAACTCGCTGCCTATAAATTAACAACGCAAGATGCGGAAGATGCCATTCGGCGGAATAACATTGAAATCCCGGCCGGTCGCATTGAATCTAGTACGCGCGAATTTAGTGTCACTTCGCAAACCAGTTTAGAAAAAGCGGGGCAATTTGCCGATATTGTGATCAAAACGGTGAATGGCTTTCCCGTAAAAATGCGTGATGTGGCGCGTATTCAAGAAGGCCCAGCTGAAGAGCGCAGCTCAGTGCGATTGAACGGAAAATATGCGATTTCTGTGGGTGTGATTCGTCAAGCAACGGCTAACCCTTTGGTCTTGTCCAAAGGTGTACGCGACATGATGCCCAAACTAAAGGCAGATTTACCAGCGGATATGACCATTGACGTTGCCAACGATAACTCGGTGTTTATCGAAAAATCAATCAGCAACGTCTATAAAACGATTGTTGAAGCTATCGTTTTGGTGGCTTTGGTGATTTTTGTATTCTTGCGTACCTTCCGTGCTTCTATCATTCCTATCATCACCATCCCTGTCAGTTTGATTGGCGCATTCGCCATGATGGCGTTGGCAGGTTTTACGATCAATACGTTGACCTTGTTGGCCTTGGTGTTGGCGATAGGTTTGGTGGTCGATGACGCGATTGTGGTTTTAGAGAATATTTATCGACATATAGAAGAAGGTTTAGATCCATTTTCTGCAGCTATTAAAGGTGTGCGTGAAGTAGGTTTTGCCGTGGTGACGATGACGGCTACCTTGGTGGCCGTTTATGCGCCGCTCGCATTCACACCTGGGCGAACGGGGCGATTATTCGTCGAGTTTGCTTTGGCTTTGGCTGGGGCGGTCGTTGTGTCAGGTTTTGTAGCTTTGACCTTGTCGCCCATGATGTGTTCCTTGCTGCTAAAACACAACCCCAACCCCAACTGGTTTGACAGGGGTATGGAAAAAGTATTGACTGGCATTACAAACGGCTACACCACCGTTTTGCGCTGGTTAGTGACTACAGGTTTTGATACTAAGTATCAACAACGGGGGGTGCTTGCATCTGTCAAAAGAACTTTTTTAAACACGCGCTGGATTGTGTTGGGCGTGATGGTGATTTGCGCTTATTCCATCTATTTGATTTTGCCCAACATGAAGCGAGAGCTTTCACCTTTAGAGGATCGTGGCGTTATCTTGGCCGTGGTCAATGCACCAGATGGTTCGACACTTGATTTCACGTCGCGCTATGTTAACGCGATGGAAAAGATGGGACAAAAATATCCTGAATTTGATCGTATTTTTGTAACTGCTGGAAATCCTACGGTATCTCAGGCAAATGTGTTTTACAGAGCTGTCGATTGGGATCAACGAAAGAAGACGACGCTTGAACTCGCGCGTGAAATGCAGCCTGGATTCAGTAGTTTAGCTGGTGTTACCGCTTTTCCGATCACACCACCGTCGTTGGGTCAGGGTTTCCGTGAGCGACCAATCAACTTTGTATTGGTAACGTCAGAGAGTTATCAAAATCTCAATGCTGTGACACGTCAATTCATGGATGAAATTGCTAAAAATCCTGGATTTCTAACGCCTGATATTGATTTGCGTTTGAACAAACCCGAGCTAAAAATTGATGTCGATCGTGCTAAAGCCAGTGATCTGGGTGTGAGTGTCGAAGTCGTCGCACGTGCGATTGAGACCATGCTGGGCGGCAGGCAGGTAACGCGATACAAACGAGATGCAGACCAGTATGACGTGATAGTCCAAACGCAAGCCTCTGGCAGAGACACCCCCGATGATATTGAAAAAATATTCGTGCGTGGTCGCAATGAAGCTATGATTCCTTTGTCGGCATTGGTCAAAGTCCGTGAATCAGTTGCGCCGCGCGAGCTTAACCACTTTGGCCAGCGTCGATCAGTTTCTATCACCGCCAATCTCGCGCCAAACTATTCACAAGGTCAAGCGCTCGAATTTTTGGATGCCACAGCAGCGAAAGTGCTTAAACCTGGTTACAGCACTGATTTGAACGGCAGTTTACGTGAGTTTAAAAACTCACAGGGTTCGCTGGGTTTGGTATTCGCTTTGGCTCTTTTATTCATCTTCTTGGTTTTAGCTGCACAGTTTGAAAGTTTTATAGATCCTTTCGTCATCATGCTTTCAGTGCCTATGTCAATGATTGGTGCGCTCTTGGCTTTGCAATGGACGGGTGGCTCACTCAACGTTTATTCTCAAATCGGATTGATTACCTTGGTGGGTTTAATTACCAAGCACGGTATCTTGATTGTTGAATTTACCAACCAGTTGCGCAGTGCTGGTTTGTCAATGACTGAAGCTTTGATCAAAGCATCTTCACAGCGATTGCGTCCTATTTTGATGACAACAGGCGCTATGGTTTTAGGAGCACTTCCGCTAGCATTATCAACAGGTGCAGGTGCTGAGAGTCGCATTCAAATCGGCTGGGTTATCGTTGGCGGTATGTCTTTGGGCACACTATTAACCATATTTGTGGTACCAACCATGTACAGCATCTTTGCGCGTAAAACGATACCTGGAGCGAACACAACGGTAGAGAATTTATCACCAACTTCGGGTCATTTGCCGAATATTCAGCCTGAATACGTAGCGAAGTAGTATCAATCGTCTGGGTAAAAGATACTCTTGTTTTGAGTAGGGGATTTTATTGTTAAAGCGCTTAAATCACGCCATCAAACATCATCACATCAATCTCATCGCCAACAGCAACTGAGCTTTGATCGTGATGAAGCACTATCAAGCCATTGGCTTGCACCATAGAACTCAAGACGCCTGAGCCTTGGTTGCCAGTAGTTCTGACTTCTAGGGTTCCGTCTGGTGCTGTTGAGACTGTGCCGCGTTGGTACTCGGTACGCCCCGGTTTTTTACGAATCGCTTCTGTGCTGCGCGCTTTTAGTAAGGGCAGATTAGATGCAGTCGAGCCCATCATACGCAAAAGTGCAGGGCGCACAAATGCCAAGAAGGTCACCATCACGGCTACAGGGTTGCCTGGCAAACCAAACAATACCGATGACTTGGCTCCAATGCGACCAACCGCCATGGGACGTCCTGGCCGCATAGCGATACGCCAGAAAGCAACACCGCCAGAGTCATCAGTTGATTCTGAAGCCAGTTTTTTCATCATGGCGCGGGTGTAATCTGCTTCACCCACACTAACGCCACCGCTGGTGATAACAGCATCAGCCATGTTTGCAGCTTGTGCAAAAGCCGCTTCAAGCAAAGCGGGTTCATCCCGCACCACGCCCATATCAATCACATCACAGCCCATGCGCGTCAGTAGACCAAAAACCGTGTATCGGTTGCTGTCATAGACCGCGCCTTCGCGTGGCGCTTCACCTAAACTTAGAATTTCATCGCCCGTAGAAAAATAAGCAACGCGTACTTTGCGGTAAACATGGACTGTAGCTAAGCCCAAACTGGCGATTAATCCAAGCGCAGCAGGCGCAAGCAAAGCACCTTTTAATAAAGCGGGCGAGCCTTGTTGCAAATCTTCACCAGCTTTGCGTCGGTTATCTCCTAGTCGCAATACTTTTGGTGCAATGGTTACTCGTGTTTTTTCCGAGTTAAAGGTCACCATTTCCTGCGGCACAACCGTATCGAGGCCATCGGGCATGATTGCCCCAGTCATGATTTTGAGGCATTCGCCTTGTTTTACAGAGCCTTGCCATGCTTTGCCTGCGAAAGCAGTTCCTACCACTGTCAGCTCTAGCGAATTTTCCTCACCAAGCTGCGCGCCATCAAATGCGAAACCATCCATGGCCGAATTGTCATGCGGGGGTACGCTAATTGGTGAAATCACATCCTCGGCCAAAATGCGATTTAATGCGTCGAATAAACTAAGAGTCTCAATGTGCGTGACTGGGCTAACTAGCTCAGCGAGAAAGGCATTGACTTTATCGGCTCTTAACGAATTTGGGTCGTAGCCAGCAAGTTCAGCAGCAATTTGATCAATGCTTTTCATAGGCACTCAATTGCTGTAAATCTTCTAAGGTATTGGCGTTAAAAAAAGCTTTTGGGTCGTCATGTGTTTCGTTAAAGTCAACTCGTACGAGTTTATTCTGTGCTGCCCAGGCACCAATTTTGCGACCACCTGCATCCGTAAACGCTTTTAAGCTCTCTACAAGTTCCCGTTTCATCAAACAAAATACGGGCTGATGACGCAAAACACCTTCTTCGTCAGGGCTGCTCACCATCGCGATCTCAGCATTTTTTTGTATTAAAGCATCACCCAATCGGCTCACTAAATCTGCTGGGAAGCGCGGTGTGTCGCAAGGAACCGTCATCAAATAGGACGTTTTGCAAGACTCTAAACCAACCAAAAATCCCGCCAAAGGCCCTGCAAAGTCAGCGAGATCATCGACGATGACGTTTGCTGCAAACTGCTTTCCCCAAGCTCCATACTCTTCTAAGTTGCGGTTAGCGTTGATCAACATGACCCCAACTTGTGGCTGCAACTGTTGAATAGCATGTTTCGCTAGGGCTATGCCTTTGTAGAGCTGCAATCCTTTATCGATTCCTCCCATGCGGCTACCGCGACCACCAGCAAGCACTATCCCAGTGATCTCGTTTTTATCCACCAATGTAGCTCATCTCAACGCGCTTGGGCGAATCTACTGCAGATGAAGTATCTGCGGGCATACTGCTGCGTAATTCTGAGTATCGATCGGTTCTACTCTGCCAGATATGTGCAAGCGCAGTGGTAATCGTTGCATCTTTGGTGCTATCACTCGATTCATTCAAGGTGGTATCGCGCAGCAAAGGCCGCAAGTCATAACCTTGGCTAGCAAACAAGCATAAATACAATTTACCTTCAGTCGATAATCTGGCGCGGTTGCAGTCGCTACAAAAAGCTTGCGTCACGCTACTGATCACGCCGATTTCACCCAAGCTCGGGTCGTGTTTGCCCTGAGCATCTGCATAGCCCCAGCGCTGCGCTGTTTCGCCAGCCTGTGATGGTTCCAATTCAACCAATGGCATTTCAGATTGAATGAGCTTTATCACCTCTGATGACGGTAACACATCATCCATGCGCCAGCCATTGGTGGCGCCCACATCCATGTATTCAATGAAACGCAGTACCATGCCCGTGCCTCTGAAGTGCCTAGCCATAGGCAAAATCTGATCAGCATTTGTGCCGCGCTTGACTACCATGTTGATTTTGATACCGCTGAAGTTACCGTATTTATCTAAACCTAAGCCAGCTTGGCGTGCGGCTTCTATGCCAGCCAACACATCAGCCACAGGAAAATCGACATCGTTCATGCTGCGAAACACAGCATCGTCTAAACCGTCCAAGCTCACGGTGACGCGTTGTAAACCTGCGGCTTTGAGTGCAATCGCTTTCTTAGCGAGTAAAGATCCATTCGTCGTTAACGTTAAATCTAACTTTTTCCCGTCTTGCGTTCGTAATGCGGCTAATTGTTCAATCAACACTTCAAGATTTTTTCGCAGCAACGGCTCGCCGCCCGTCAGTCTGATTTTGCGTACGCCATGCGACATGAAAACGCGCGCTAAGCGTGTGATTTCTTCAAACGTTAGCAGTGACGAATGCGGCAAATACGGGTAGTTTTTGTCGAAGACCTCTTTGGGCATGCAATAGCTGCAGCGAAAGTTACATCGATCCGTCACGCTGATGCGCAAGTCGTGAAGCTGCCGCCCTAACTGATCCGCTAGCAAACCGTTGGCTAATACCGGCTTCAAGTTGCCGAGTTGCATTAGAGGACGCTCAGCTAGGTTAGCTTGGCGCTCGTCATGCAAAACGATGATGCGCTTTGACGTCACTTTACAGACCTTTGCGTGAAAATGTCAACGTGGCGTTTGTCCCTCCAAAGCCGAAGCTGTTCGACAACGCCGTTTGAATGTTCACGTTGTCGATACGCTGGCGAACAATCGGCAAATCTTCCGCAGCGGGGTCAAGATTGTCAATATTCGCAGAAGCCGCGATGAACTTGTTTTCCATCATCAACAAAGTGTAAATCGCTTCATTCACCCCAGCTGCTCCCAAAGCGTGCCCTGTCAATGATTTGGTGGATGCAATGTGCGGCACTTTATGCGTTTTATTTTCAAACACGGCACGAATCGCTTCAATTTCTTTCACATCGCCCACGGGCGTGCTGGTGCCGTGGGTATTAACGTAGTCAACTTGACCGACATCTTTGCCATTCGCATCTAGCAATGCCATTTGCATGCAACGCTGTGCACCTTCGCCGGAAGGTGCAACCATGTCGTAACCGTCTGACGTTGCGCCATAGCCGACCAATTCAGCGTAGATTTTCGCACCACGCGCTTTGGCATGTTCGTATTCTTCTAATACCAAAATACCCCCGCCACCGGAGATGACGAAACCATCACGATCAGTATCATAAGTGCGCGAGGCTTTATCAGGTGTTAGGTTGTACTTGCTAGACAAAGCGCCCATCGCATCAAACATGAAAGATAAAGTCCAATGTTCTTCTTCTGCGCCACCGGCAAACACAATGTCTTGCTTGCCCAGTTGAATCTGCTCTGCACCCGCACCTATGCAATGCGCACTGGTTGCGCAGGCTGAACTGATGCTGTAATTCACGCCTTTGATTTTTGCGCCAGTTGCTAAGCAGGCTGACACGCCGCTAGCCATAGCTTTGGTCACCATGTAGGGGCCAACTCGTCTAACACCTTTTTCGCGCAAAGTGTCGATGCCCGCAGAGATACTTTCGTGTGAAGCACCACCCGCACCCACAATCAAACCTGTACGCAGGTTAGATACTTGGTCTTCGGCTAAACCTGCGTCTGCGATGGCTTCTTGCATGGCTATCCAAGCGTAAGCATGACCATTAGCCATGAAGCGCATTAATTTACGGTCAATCAAAGCTTCAACATCTAAATTTTTGACCGAACCCGCCACATGCGAACGCAAACCTTGCTTCTCATATTCGGGTTGAAACGTGATGCCAGAGCGACCAGCTTGCAAGCTGTCTAATACTTCCACTTTGTTGTTGCCTATGCTGCAAACAATGCCCATTCCGGTGACGACGACGCGACGCATGTGTAATCCTATAATTGATTAAGTTTAATAAGCTTGGTTGGTTTAACTGGTGTACAAGCCAACTTTTAAATCCGTAGCCGCATAAATTTCTTTGCCATCAACTTCTAAAGTTGCATCCGCCACACCCATCACCAATTTGCGCATAACAAGGCGGTTGAGGTCAATGCGGTAGGTCACTAACTTTGCAGTCGGTAACACTTCGCCAGTAAACTTAATCTCGCCAGAACCAAGCGCACGGCCTCGACCAGGTCCGCCACTCCAACCTAAGAAGAATCCAATCAATTGCCACATGGCATCTAGGCCTAAGCAGCCTGGCATGACAGGGTCACCCTTAAAGTGACAATCAAAAAACCATAAATCTGGCCGAATGTCGAGCTCTGCAATGATTTGACCTTTGCCATGCTTGCCCCCGTCAGACGTGATGGAAACGATACGGTCAAACATCAGCATTGGAGGAAGCGGCAATTTGGCATTGCCCTCGCCAAATGTTATGCCGTTCCCACAGTCTATGAGTTCTTCGTAGGTGTAGCTATTTTGTCTTTGAGTCATTTTTATGATTTTCAATAATGAGTGCTAATTATCTATCGAATCTATGATAACTTGAGATTTTCAAGCAAATAGACGTAAAAATGTGGGTAAAAAAATAGCCCACCAAAGTGGGCTATTTGCCGTTAATTAGACCGCTATAACTGAACGGTCACTTCCAATCGGCACGATTACTTGGCAGCTGGAGCAGCTGGGGTTGCTACCGGCGGTACTGCTGCTGCGGTAGGTGAGGCAGCAACGGGTGCTGCAACGACAGCTGCAGGAGTAATCACAGCTGTGGCACTAGGCGCTTTGCCTCCATGGATTGACATCATCAAAGGCACAATCAAAAGCGCCACTATGTTGATAATTTTGATCAGTGGGTTGATCGCAGGGCCTGCAGTGTCTTTGTACGGGTCGCCCACGGTGTCGCCAGTCACAGCTGCTTTGTGCGCTTCCGAGCCTTTACCGCCGTGGTTACCGTCTTCAATGTACTTTTTCGCATTGTCCCAAGCGCC
>JANMTB010000180.1:0-12228 GCA_031390045.1 Polaromonas sp. | reverse complement strand
ATGGGTCGCAACTGAGTTAAATATCAAGGGTGCTGATGTAGCTTGGTACATGTTTGGTTTGGTGCTCTTTTCAGGGCTAACCATGGTTACCAACGTGCCGTTTTACAGCTTCAAAGATGTGCAAATGAAGAAAAGCGTGCCTTTCGCGGTGGTAGTGGCGATTGCGCTAGGCATCGCCGTCATCAACATCGACCCACCGATTGTGCTTTTCGCGCTGTTTGTTTGCTATGGTTTAAGTGGCTATGTGATCTATGCTTGGCGCAAAGCCAAAGGTATCCGCACCAGTGTCATCAGCACCTCAAAAGACGAGCCAGAAGAGCGCGGCTTGCACTGAAGCTGCATTGAAAGTGAGACTTTAAACAACACTTTCTAAGCTCATATAAGCATCGTACAAAATCTGTGATATAGTTATTTTATGAAAACAATGTTGCTATCACTACTGCTAGGCTTGAAAGGGCTGGTTAAGTAGCGCACGCGTCACTTTTTCCAAATAAGCCCGTTAGCAACCGCAACGGGCTTTTTTATTGTTTAACCAAGGACTTCATCATGGCTGCTGACAAACTCATTATTTTTGACACAACTTTGCGTGATGGCGAGCAGTCGCCAGGTGCGTCTATGAACAAAGACGAGAAGCTCCGCATTGCTCGGCAGTTGGAGCGTTTGAAGGTTGACGTGATTGAAGCTGGTTTTGCAGCAAGCTCAAATGGTGATTTTGATGCGATTCAGTTGATTGCCCACCACATCAAAGACTCGACGATTTGCTCTTTGTCGCGTGCCAATGACCGTGATATTTCACGCGCTGCTGAAGCTTTGAAAGGTGCGAACAGTGCACGTATTCATACTTTTATCGCAACCTCAGCCTTGCACATGGAGAAAAAACTCCGCATGACGCCCGATGAGGTGTTTGAGCAAGCCAAGCAATCTGTGCGATTTGCGCGTAACTTGGTGGGTGACATTGAGTTCAGTCCCGAAGATGGGTACCGCAGTGACGTAGATTTTTTATGCCGCGTGATTGAAGCGGTGATTAAAGAAGGCGCAACGACCATCAATGTGCCTGACACAGTGGGCTATGCGGTGCCAGAGCTCTATGGCAACTTTATCAAAACCTTGCGTGAACGCATTCCCAACAGTGACAAAGCCATCTGGTCCGTGCATTGTCATAACGACTTAGGCATGGCTGTGGCCAACTCATTGGCGGGTGTCAAAATTGGCGGTGCCCGTCAGGTGGAATGCACCATCAACGGCTTGGGCGAGCGCGCAGGCAATTGCTCACTTGAAGAAATTGTCATGGCTGTGCGTACACGTAAAGATTATTTTGGTTTAGAGATGAATATCGACCCGATTCACATCGTCGCAGCCAGTCGTATGGTCAGCCAAACAACAGGTTTTGTGGTGCAACCCAATAAAGCGGTTGTGGGCGCGAACGCCTTCGCACACGCCAGCGGCATTCACCAAGATGGCGTGCTCAAAGCGCGTGACACGTACGAGATCATGCGCGCGGAAGATGTGGGTTGGTCGACCAACAAAATCGTGCTTGGCAAACTTAGTGGTCGCAATGCATTTAAACAACGTTTGCAAGACTTGGGCGTGCAATTAGAGTCTGAATCTGAAATCAACACCGCTTTTGCAAAATTCAAAGAGTTGGCTGATCGCAAGAGCGAAATTTTTGACGAAGATATATTGGCTTTGGTGAGTGATGAAAGTGTCAGCGAAGAAGTTGAGCAATACGCTTTTGTGTCGCTCTCGCAACACTCTGAGACGGGTGAACGACCGCAAGCCAGCATTGTATTTACAGCGAATGGCAAAGAAGTCAAAAGCGCTTCGGATGGCAACGGCCCCGTGGACGCCTCCCTCAAAGCCATAGAAACACACGTCAAAAGCGGTGCTGAGATGGTGCTCTATTCTGTGAACGCCATAAGCGGTTCTACAGAGAGCCAGGGCGAAGTTACGGTGCGCTTGCAAAACAGCGGTCGGGTGGTCAATGGGGTGGGTTCAGACCCCGATATTGTGGTTGCCTCAGCCAAGGCATATCTGAGTGCCCTCAACAAGTTACAAAGTAAAGCTGACAGAGTAGCTGCACAAGGTTAGGGTAAATACTAGCAACTTATGTTGTAATTTAACTAAAGTACGCAAGTCGTTGATCTTGCGTAGTATTTTTTATTGTGTACACTCCATGCATCACCTACTTGCATGGAGACAACCCTCATGGCTTCTGCTCAGATTTTTGCCTTTCGCAACAGTAACAATTTCGGTTCTGGAAATACTTTGAAACACATCTTTCAATTGGTCGGCAAACTTGCCTTGATCAGTTCACTTTTTTTAGCGTTTAGTTTTCCAATTACGAGCTATGCCAAAGAGAACAAACCACACGGCAAAAAAGTAGTTGCAGCCAAGCATGTCAAAGCATCATCCAAAACTTCTGCAAAATCCAAAAAAGCTGGCAAACATGTGATCGTTGCATCTAGCCGCAGCAAAGCCAATGGCAAGATGGTGGTGCGGGTTAAAGGTAAAACAGTCATCATCAACCAGCGCTTGTTGAAAGACGCACGCGGTCGCCCACTCAAAGGCAAAGCCTTGGTAGCCGCACAGCGCAAAGCCATCATGCTGGCTTCTATTCCATTGATAGTGATACCGCCAAAGTTGTCTTTCGGCGAAATGGCTGGCTTGCACAGAGCGCAAGACGAACTTGATCTGAAATCTGGAGTCGCTTTGGTGGTAGACCAAGATACCAACGAAGTCTTGTTCAGCAAAAACGGCTCGACTGTATTGCCCATAGCTTCGCTCACCAAATTGATGACGGGAGTGGTTGTATCTGAAGCCCGCTTGCCCATGAACGAGCAGCTCACCATCACCCAAGACGATGTCGATACTGAAAAAGGCAGCCGCTCACGCTTGTCAGTGGGCACAACATTAACGCGTGGCGAGATGCTGCATTTGGCGCTGATGTCCAGCGAGAACCGCGCTGCCAATGCCTTGGGTCGTACCTACCCAGGTGGTCTATCTGAATTTGTGCGCCTGATGAATGCCAAAGCGAAGTTGTTGGGAATGAATTCAACCCGTTATGTTGAGCCGACAGGTTTGTCGAGCAACAACCAGTCTAGCGCACAAGATTTAGCTATATTGGTTAACGCTGCCTACAAAGATGCGACCTTGCGTGAGTATTCCACCTCACCTGGGCATGAAGTCGCAGTGGGCGCTCGCACCTTGCAGTACAACACCACCAATCGTTTGATCAAAAACCCTGAGTGGGAAATCGGTTTACAAAAGACTGGCTATATCTCTGAAGCGGGTCAGTGCTTGGTCATGCAAACCAAAATTGCTGGACGCAAACTCATCATGGTGTTTTTAGATTCAGCAGGCAAGTTCAGCCGTTTGGGTGATGCAGAGCGTGTGCGTCGCTGGGTAGAATCTAAAACACCTGCTATGCCAGTATTGGCAAAGCAAAGCTAAATAGCTTAAAGCTGAAAAAACTCAAGCTGCTTTAAATCTGTTTCAAGGCTTATCCTTGTACCCCAGCGAGGTTGAAATCTCAGCAGCTGTGGTTTGAAGTTTCGCTAACCAATCTTCGTCAATCCTGTCTGCAGGCGCTGAGATTGACAAACCCGCTACCAGCTTGCTTTGGTCGTCATAAATCCCCGCTGCCATACAGCGCACACCTATTTCTAGCTCTTCGTTGTCACGCGCCGTACCGTATTGGCGCACGCGCGACAGCTCACGCTCTAGTAGATGAATATCTGTCAAGCTGGTTTTTGTATGTCCGCTTAAGCCTGTTCGGGTCGCATAGGCGCGCACTTTAACCGCGTCATCCACGGCTAAAAATAATTTACCCACAGACGTTAAATGCAACGGTGCACGGCCGCCAATCGCGCGCACCACTTGCATACCTGAGCGTTCGCTGTAGGCACGTTCGATGTACACAATCTCGTCGCCTTGGCGCATCGACAGGTTGACGGGCTGTTGAATCTGCTTGTGCAGCTCGCGCATGGGGGCTAGTGCCGCCTCGCGCACGTCCAAGCGGCTTTTAACGGCGTTTCCCAGCTCCAAAAGCCGCATACCTAGGCGGTAGCTGCCCGCTTCGGGTCTGTCGACGTAGCGCCCCAGCGTCAAGTCGTTCAAAATGCGGTGCGTGGTTGAAGGGTGTAGACCTGTTTTTTGCGAGATCTCTTTGAGCGACATGGCTTCATCACGACTTGCCAACACGTCGATCAAGGTGAACATGCGTTCCAGCACTTGAATGGACGGTGTAGGTGCCGATGGAAGAGGTAAAATTGGGCTTGAGCCGGCGTTTTTATTTCCTGAACCGCTATTATTTTTATAGTGTAAGGGGGTTGATTGTGTGTCAGATTTAGCCATCTTGCAGTCTTTCTGATAAAACTAAATTTTACCATGTGAAATGCGAATTCACTCCCAGACGTCGTTTTTGCGCACTTGGTGCGGTTTGAAATTTTGTTTGTAGCTCATCTTGGTACTTTGCGCTATCCAATAACCCAAATAGACATGCGGCATGCCAAGCTTTTTTGCTTGCTCAATTTGCCACAACACACAAAATGTGCCGTAGCTTGCTTGCGCATCAGGCTCGTAAAACGTGTAAACCGCCGAAATGCCATCGTTCAACACATCGACAATGCTGACCATTTTCAGCTCACCCGTATTTCCATCAGGCAACTGCTCGTGAAACTCAATCAAGCGGGTGTTAACGCGGCTTTGCAGCAAAAACTGCGTGTATTGGTCGATACTATCGTGGTCCATACCACCACCTGCATGGCGCGAGGCTTGGTAGCGCAAATACAGCTCGTAATGCGCTTCATCAAAGCCCAGCTCTAGCACACGCGCCTGTAGGTTGCTGTGCTGCTTTAAACAACGGTTTTGGCTGCGCGATGGTTTGAAATCGTTCACCAAGACGCGCAGCGGCACACAAGCTTGGCAATCATCGCATTGCGGGCGGTAGGTAAACATGCCGCTGCGTCTGAAACCCTGCGTCACCAGCTCAGAATACGCGTCATTGCGAATCAAATAACTAGGCGTTGCGACCTGCGATCGCGCCTTTTTACCATCCAAATAGCTGCATGGATACTCGGCAGTGGCATAAAACTGCAGTGTTTGTGCGGGCAAGTCTTTGAGTTGCGACATAGCTCAAGCTTACTGTAATTGTTGCCACAGCTGTGGTGAGAATTGCCAAATCGGCATTAGCTGACAAACCCGCGCCTGCACATGCGCAACAAAATCGCCCCTAGACATCTCCCGCGCACCTAGTGAAGCTAGATGCGCCGTATTCTGCTGGCAGTCAATCATCTCAATGCCGTTCGCCCTGCAAAAGCACACCAGCGCAGCGAGGGCGATTTTGGACGCATCCGTCGCGTGCGAAAACATCGACTCGCCAAACACCGCGCTGCCAATGTTCACGCAATACAGCCCGCCCACCAGCTCACCATTCACCCACGTCTCTACACTGTGCGCAAAGCCCGCTTTGTGCAGGGCGATGTAGGCATCCACCATCTGCGGCACAATCCATGTACCGCCTTGTCCGTCGCGTTTTGCAGCGGAGCATGCTTTGATCACCCGCTCAAAAGCCGTGTCAAACCGCACCTCGCAATCCAGTGCGCCCATAGCTCCAAATTTATAGCCATTCGCAAACTTCTTCAGCGTCTTTTTAAACGATGGCTGCACCTTAAAATCCGCCACCTTGAGCACCATGCGCGGATCCGTGCTCCACCACAATATCGGCTGCCCCTCGCTAAACCACGGGAAAATGCCTTGCGAATAGGCGCGTTTCAGCGTCGCCACGTCCAACGCGCCACCCACAGCCACCAAACCCGGCATGTCGTCGCTCAGCTCGTGTTGCACATCAACAGGCGGAAAAGCCTCACCCGCACCCAGCTGGGGCAAGGGAATGGGCATTTTCTGTTGGGGCGTATTCATGATTTCGCCTATTATGGAAGGAATTTGTTGCCATTACTCTTGTCATTACTTTTGTCATTACTTTTGCCATAGCTTTCCCCATGCCATATTCCACCATCCAAGCCATCACCCTAGACCTAGACGACACCCTCTGGCCCGTTTGGCCCACCATCCGTAAAGCCGAAGCCGCGCTGCATGACTGGCTCAAAACCAACGTACCAAACACCGCCGCTCAGCTAGAAACCCCAGAAAGCATGCGAGCCAAGCGCGATACGCTGATTGCAGATTTCCCCCACATGGCGCATGATTTCAATTTTCTGCGCACCGAGGCCATTCGTCGCAGCTTGCTCAAAGGCGGCGACGACCCCGCATTGGCCACCACAGCCTACGAGGTCTTTTACGAAGCCCGTAACAGCGTCGAACTTTTTGACGACGCCTTGCCCGCCCTGCAATACCTAGCCGCCAAATACCCCATCGTCGCCATCTCCAACGGCACGGCAGACATTCAGCGCGTCGGTTTATCCAAATACTTCAAAGCCGCCATCAGCGCCCACGAATTCGGCATCGCCAAACCCGATCCCCGCATTTTCAAAGCCGCAGCCGCTGCGGTAGGCGTCAATGTCGCCAACGTCCTGCACATAGGCGACGACAGCGCCTTGGATGCTGTGGGAGCTTTGGGAGCCGGCATGCATGCCGCCTGGCTTAACCGCGAAGGCAAAGATTGGCCGCATGAATCACATTTTCAGCCCGAGCCGCATTACCAGTCGCTGCGCCACGTTAAGAGTTTGGCGGAGTTGTGTGAATTGCTTTAAGCATAAAACTCTGCAACACCGATTTCCAAGGCAAAGATTGCCGCTAATGATGCATAAAACGCATTAGCTTGAATTTGCATAGCTTTATATATTTAACGGCTGATAAACGGGAACTAAGAACTGAACCCCCTTGATCGCCAGCGCACCCATAGGCTCACACGGGATGTCATCCTTAACCAGCAACCAGGTCGCATTGGTTAGTAATACGCCGCCGGGTTTGCACTCCGCCTGAATCCTGGCTGCCATATTGGTTTGCAGGCCAATAGCGGTGTAGGTCATTCGGCCCTCGGATCCGAAGCTGCCGACACTCAGCTCACCCATATTGATACCAATGCGAATACGCAGAGGCAGCGCTTCACCAAGGCCTAACTGTGACCAATTTTCGTTAAGTTGAGTCAAAGCCGTTTGCATCGCTCGCGCAGTTTTGATCCCTTGCAATGCTTGATCTTTTAACGCCATCGCTGAAGGTGCACCAAAAATGGACATCAACCCATCGCCAGCAAATTCGTTCAAGGTGCCGCCATGCGCCTCTACCAGCTTTACCATGGTGGACATGTATGTCGCCAAAATGTGTGTGAGTGATCCTGCATCGAGCCGATCTGCAAGTGTAGTAAAGCCCACAATGTCAGAAAATAAAACCGTCACCTGCTTGCGCTGTGGCGTATCAACAGCACGTCCTTTGCCTGCATCAATGTGCTCAGCCACTGATCGCGGGATGTAGCGACGAATCAGCTCGCCATTGCTTTTTAGCTCGCGGGCTTGATGGTCTAAGATCTGCTCTAACACGAACGTTTGTCTCGTCATGCGATCCAACACGCTACACACCACTAATATGACAACACCCGCCATCAGTGGAGCTACGATGTATGAATAGTAATCAAGCTGTGTCATTTGCGCACTGCCACTGGCCTCGATGCCGGTAGATATTGCTATAAATAAAATAGCAATTTAGACAATAAATACGTCTACTAGTGGAGAATTATCCTAAGAATGAGAGGGCTTAAAGTTCTGTGGATTGGCTCGATTTCACCGTGCAGATCGGTGACGGGGCGCGCCTGGCCTAGCCGCTGGGTTGGTTGCTAAATCGGGTCGGCGTGCAGCCGACCCTTTGGTTCTTTCAGTCAGCGCCATCAGCTTCAAACATCGCCATCGAAATTTTTGACACGCGCATCCAACGCTTGATCTGATCTGGATGCGAACTCCAGGCTGTGGCGTAGAGCTGGGAGCCGTGCTGAAGCATGAAAAGCACGATTCGGGCAGATTCCTGATGGCCAGTCTCAGCGAGCCGGGAGAACGCTCCATAAGCGCGCGACCATTCGCGGTTTTGATACAGGCTGAGCGCGGTTTCAAAACTCGCAGCGCCGGCCTCCGGTGGCGGTGCTGCATGGCTCTGGCTAGAGAGCAGAAACAGCCCAAGGGCACTGCACAAGAGGACGTTTTTGAGGGTTTTTCTCGTCGAATGTTTGAGGCGGGTGGTGTACATGGTGTTTTCCTGAGGTAGACACGCCATGATGAAAGTAAGGCTTGGCGTGTGGCTCAACTTTAGAGTGAACCTGCCCATCAGCGTTATGGAAAATTACACCAAAAGAAGCGTGAATTTTCTACATAACCACGCTGCCCCCGCCCTGCCATTACCAACGTGCCGGAAACGGTTTGGTCAGCTTGATGAGCTTGTGATCCACCTCCACGTAGCCACCGGTCACCAGCTCTCGCATAACGCGTGCCACCATGTCACGCGAGGCGCCGATCCGATTGGCGATCTCCTGCTGCGACAGCTTGTCTGACACCACCTGCGAACCCGCCTGATCGTGGGACAGGCTTTGCAGCAGGTGTGTGACGCGCTGATAAACGTCGTGCAAAGCCAGGCGCTTGATTTGGCCAGTTGCCTGCCGCGTCCGGCTGATCAAGGTGCCGATGATCTGCCACGCCAAGTCGGGGTTGTGCGTGATGGCCTCGCGCAAACTGTGGCGCGTCACTATCGAGCAGTTCACGCTTTCTAGCGCCATGACCGAGGCTGAGCGATGGCCGCCGTTCAGAGACAGCTCGCCCAGCCATTCGCCGGGGCCGCAAATATTCAGCACGATCTCGCTGCCGTCAGGCTCGGACGAGAACACCTTCACGCGACCCTCGAGAATGATGAAAATCGAATCGGCAATGTCACCCTCAACCATGAAAATGGTTTGCGGCGCAAACCGGCGCAAGTGCCCCAGCTTGGTCAACGGGTGGATCGCAATGTCGGCCAACAAGCCGTTGCTGGGTGTCGCCGCCGCGCCGGCGTTGTCGAAGAAGCCACTACTGAATGGATCGTCGGCCTTCATCGCATCGCCTCTATTTGTTGTTGTTGTTCAATTAGCACAGCGCAGTTTAACCCCAATCTGAAGGCGCAAGTTGGGGCCGATGGCGCGATTTAGCGATGACCTTGGCCCGGATAGCGAGCAGCAACACCGGACTAATAGCTCAGGTCTGACACAGCGCCGTCGGCACCGTTCTTCGCAGCCAGGGCATGTGCCTGCGAGATCCATCGGCTGTGATGGACATCGGTGGTAGCGTGGGCCACGGCCACTGGCTGAAGCACCGCTGTGGCGCTCACCTTGCCATCGAACTGCTGGCAGCCCGCGAGCGAGATGATGACAATGACAGCGACTCCAATAGCCAGAGAAATTGGTACGGCGGTCTCTCGGTCCGAACTGGTCATCTTGCCGGTGTCTGGTCCAACAATTTCGCGTAACAAACGACGGGTGCGAATAGTGTGCATAGCGTTCTCCTTAAGTGGTCACGCCCTCAATGCAAAAGCTGCTTGGCGTGTAGAGATACTTTAGGTTCAGGCAGGGATCGTGCGTTAGTGGAAATTCGACATTCAGAATGCTGAATATTCTACAAAATGGGCGGGTTCTTGACATTGGCCTAATATCTCCCGCAGCGGATTGCGCCCGTGGGAGCGAAGAGCCAGGCCAAGCCCGACCCCCGCATTTTCAAAGCGGCAGCCGCCGCCGTGGGGGTGAATGTCGCCAACGTCCTGCACATAGGCGACGACAGCGCCCTAGACGCCCTAGGTGCCCTGCAATCCGGCATGCACGCCGCCTGGCTCAACCGCGAAGGCAAAGATTGGCCGCATGAATCACATTTTCAGCACGAGCCGCATTACCAGTCGCTGCGCCACGTTAAGAGTTTGGCTGAGTTGTGCGAATTTCTTTGACGGACTTAAATTGTTTGGCGGTATGAGCAAGATGCCATAAACTGCAGTTTTCCATCTTTTTTCATTCATTTTTTGGACTGGAACTTCTATGAAACTCAATCGTTTACCTAATCGTTTGCTTTTGTCTGCAGGTGTATTGGCATGTTTTGCGAGCTTTTCAAGCGTCGCATATGCTCAAAGCGACACGCTCAAAAAGATCGCCGATTCCGGCAAGATGACCTTGTCTTACCGCGAGGCTTCTGTTCCTTTCAGCTATCTGGCAAGTGCTGGCGCGCCGATTGGGTTTTCGGTTGATATTTCAAACGCTGTTGCTGATGCGGTTAAAAAACAGCTCAAGAACCCTAATATCAAGATCGAACTTCAGTCCGTGACGTCGCAAAACCGCATTCCGCTGTTGCAAAACGGTACGATTGACTTGGAATGCGGCTCGACCACCAACAACAGCACCCGTGGCAAAGACGTGCAGTTTGCGATTAACCACTTTTACACGGGTACGCGTTTGTTGGCTAAGAAGACATCCAAAATCAAAAACTATAGCGATTTAGCTAAGAAAACCGTTGCTAGCACCGTTGGAACTACCAACGCACAAGTGATGCGTAAGTACAACGTCGACCAAAACCTGGGCATGGAAATGATTCTGGGTAAAGACCATGACGACGCTGTTTTGATGGTTGATGGCGGACGCGCTGTGGCGTTTGCGATGGATGATATTTTGTTGTTCGGCTTGATGGGCAATGCCAAAAATCCGTCTGAATGGGAAGTCGTGGGTGATTCGCTGCAAGTTGAGCCGTATGCTTGCATGCTGCGTAAAGACGATCCGCAGTTTCAAAAGCTGGTGAACGACGTGATTGGCGGCATGGTTAAGTCGGGCGAATTTGAGAAGTTGTACACCAAGTGGTTTATGTCGCCAATTGCGCCAAAAAATCAAAATTTAAACCTGCCGATGAGCAAAGAGCTGCGTGACAACTTGCGAACTTTGAGCGACAAACCAGCGCTCTAATATCTGATATTCATCTGACATTTCAACAACTTTTTTAGCATTACAACCGATATGTCCTTGTCCACTCTGCCTGACCTGCCAGCCTTTTTAAACGGCGAATACACATCGCTACAGCACGCCAAAATCAGCGTGATGGACAGGGGTTTCATCTTTGGGGATGGTATTTACGAAGTTGTGCCCGTTTACGCCAACAAGCCGTTTCGCATGGAGCAGCACCTGAACCGCATGGCGCGCAGCTTGGCGGAAACCCGCATACCTGACCCCTACAGCCGTGCAGAGTGGATGGATATTACTACTAAATTAATAGCTAGCTTGGCAATAAATACGTCTGCTACGTGTCAATTAGTTTATTTTCAAGTCACTCGCGGCGTTGCCATGCGCGACCACGTGATGACGCCTGGCATCACGCCCACGGTGTTTGCATTCGCGCAGCCCATGAAAGCCGTCACTGCTGCGCAAAAAGAAAACGGCGTCGCCTGCGTGAGCGCGGACGACTTTCGTTGGAAGAAGGCGCATATCAAAACCACCTCATTGTTGGCGGCCGTGTTTGCACGTCAGATCAGTGCGGACCAAGGCGCGTTGGAAACCATCATGTTCCGCGACAACTTGCTCAGCGAAGCGGCCGCAAGCAACGTTTGGATGGTGAAGGGCGGCAAGGTTTTTGGGCCCAAGCTCGATCAGCTGGTTTTAGAAGGCATTCGCTACGGCTTTATCGAAGAGCTGTGCGCCGCCCGTGGCATCCCGTTTGAGCTGCGCAACATCACCCGTGAAGAAGTACTGTCAGCAGATGAGGTGCTGCTCAGTTCCGCGACCAAAGAAGTGCTGGCGGTGACGACGCTAGATGGAAAACCTGTCGCCTATGGGCAGCCGGGCCCGGTGTTCAAGCAGTTGTCCGCTGGTTATCAAGCTGCTATAGAGGCTTTGAATGTCTCGTAAATGTCTGAATAACATCGCATAAATGCTATAATATTAATAGCTACTTAGGCAATAAATACGCCGGCTAAGTTGCATTTAGCCCTTGAATTAAGCGCTCATTGACCCAATGCGCTGCCGCCAGTAGTTGGTGGTCTTGGCCGAAGCGGCCTACCAGCTGCAGACCCACCGGCAGGCCTTTTTGACCGGTGGTGAAGGGCAGGTGCACGCTGGGCAGGCCTAGGATGGACCAACTGCGGCAAAAAAGCGGGTCGCCGGTGGCGGTGCCTTCGGGTGCGATGCCGGTGGTGCTGGGGGTTAGCAGCACGTCGTGGCGCTCAAACAGGGTGTCGATGCGCTGCCGCCAGTCGGCCACTGTACTTAAATCAGCGGCGTGGCGTGCCCCGGTG
>JANMTB010000127.1:0-47808 GCA_031390045.1 Polaromonas sp. | reverse complement strand
TCGCGGTCTAAATCTTCATCCGCAATCGCGTAAATCCGAGCATGACCTTCAACTTCCACAAACATGCGGTCTTCCACGCCAATCAGACGCTTCAGCTCACGGCGGCGTTCGTTTTCGTCTGGATATTCAATCATCATCGTGGCTTTCCAATTGCCGCCATCGGGAACCAGGGGAGCGTATGCTTCGATTTCTTGCATAATCCCCTCTTCTTCAAACACCTTCTCGATCCGCAGCATTTCCTGGATTTGGTAGCGCACGGTCGTTTCTGACTCAAACTGTAAGTTAATGTGCTCGCCTAAATGCACGGAGCGCAGCTGGCGGTGCGACATGATCTGTTCACGATTTGCCTTGCGGTACTTGGTGTACGCTTCCAAGGACATAAGGTTTTCTGGGGTGATGTGGCCGGTTAATTGCATGGTCTATCTCGATTTCTAAATTACTTCAAACCGTAGGCTTCACGAATCAACGTGAGTGGGTGTTTTTGTGGAACAACATGGCCTTCAGCCAATTTGTTCACTTCAAAACCTTGCGCAATGTGGTGACCACCCAGTGGGCAGTCTGAACTAATCACATCTGGCAAACCGCCATCTTTGTGGTTGGCCATCGCTTTGAAGAGAGGTTTGCCAATCTTCATAGCTTGGTCATGCGTACCTACTTTGACGCCAAACGTACCCGCATGACCCGAGCAGCGCTCGTGCGTGTGCACGCTGGTACCGGGTACCATTTTGAGCATTTCTTCAGTCTTTTTACCAATTTGTTGAACTCGGCCATGGCAGGGGATTTGATAGCTGATTTTGCCCAATTCAACTGAGAAGTCAGCTTTCAACAAACCATCCCGCTTGCGCGCCATCAGGTACTCAAATGGATCCCACATCGCTTCTTTGACCAACGCAACATCAGCATCGCCCGGATACATCAACGGGATTTCTTGCTTGAACATCAACGTACAGCTAGGCACTACGCTCAAAATCGCAAAACCGTCTTTGGCGTACTTGGCTAAAACAGGAATGTTGGCATCTTTGCTTTTGCCGACAGAATCCAAATCACCCAACTCCAATTTGGGCATACCGCAGCAAGATTCTTTCTCGACGATGACATACGGCACTTCGTTGTGGTTCAAAATTTTCAACAAATCGTGGCCAATGCCAGGTTCGTTGTAGTTGATGTAACAAGTGGCGTAAATCGCTACTTTGCCAGGTGTTTTGGCGCCGTTGACGATTGAATGTTCTTTTGAAGCTGCGGCGCTTGAGCGAAATTTTTTGCTAGCTAATTCAGGCAGCCACGCGTCTTTATCGACACCCAATACTTTTTCCATCACCACGCGTGCTGGTTTGGTTTTATTCACAGCGTTGACCACTTGTGAAACAATAGGAATACCTGCAAAAGAACCATGTAAATCAGTGGAAGACAACAACTTTTCACCTGCGCCCACTTCACCTTTTTTGAACTTGATGGCTTTGGCGCGCAGCATGGTGTGCGGAAAGTCCAAATTAAACTCGTGCGGTGGTACATAAGGGCACTTGGTCAGGTAGCACAGGTCGCACATATAGCACTGGTCAACCACTTTCCAGTAATCCTTTTTGTCAACGCCATCAACTTCCATGGTTTTAGACTCGTCGATCAAGTCAAACAGCGTTGGGAACGAACCGCACAAGCTTACGCAACGACGGCAGCCATGGCAAATATCGAAAATGCGCTCCATTTCATGGAAGGTCGCTTCTTCGTTGTAATAATCGGGATTCTTCCAGTCAATCGCGTGACGGGTCGGGGCGGATAAATTGCCTTCGGTTGCCATGTAAGCCTCTTTTAAATGTTCTGCATTGGACATTCCAAAGAACATCCAACACACAAAATTCAATGACTAATCAAAGATCAATCAACGAGTTCTGCAAGCGCCTTGGCATAGCGGTTCGCGTGTGAACGCTCAGCTTTTGCCAAAGTTTCAAACCAGTCAGCCACTTCATCATGACCTTCGGTACGCGCAGTTTTGGCCATGCCTGGGTACAT
Source organism: Polaromonas sp. (assembly GCA_031390045.1). Taxonomy (GTDB): domain Bacteria; phylum Pseudomonadota; class Gammaproteobacteria; order Burkholderiales; family Burkholderiaceae_C; genus Aalborgiella. Next base: position 45,801 of record JANMTB010000127.1, on the reverse strand, counting down.
ATCGGTGTACTCATGAGTTTCGCCAGCAACTGCAGATGCCAAATTGTCGCGAGTTGCGCCAAAAGGCATGCCAGTGGCTGGATCACCACATTGCTCGAGCCACTCTAAGTGACCGTGCGCATGGCCGGTTTCGCCTTCAGCGGTAGAGCGAAACAACGCTGCCACGTCTGGTTGACCTTCAATGTCTGCCTTGTTTGCGAAATACAAATAGCGACGGTTCGCCTGTGACTCGCCTGCGAAGGCGGCTTTCAGGTTGTCTTCCGTTTTTGAGCCTTTTAATGCTGCCATGGAATTCTCCTAGAGGAAATTTGGGATTAAAGTGGAATATAGCTCCGACAAGAATTTGTCAAAGACCGTCAGAGCATAACCGCGCTAGTACGCAGAGTCCAATTGGCAGTGTCAATCACCCGCATAGCGCTGGACTATTGAGTTGGTTAAATGGTTGGTTTTTTTAATGAAAAAGTGTGAAGCTCGCCTATACGCCGGATTTTGTGCGGCACGATTTATAAAAAACCGTACCGTGACCGTCATTCATCTTGGCCTTGGGTCACCCCAAAGCTCGGTGCTACCTACCCGCTAACTCAGCGAACCGCCTCAACGTTAGCCTATTTGGTATTGCTGCGCGTAGAGATTGCCCGTTTCACCCAAACTAAATTGGCTCGTCTCTGTTGCTCTGATCCTCACCTTAGAACTTTGCAGTTTTTCAGTGGGCAGCCGTTAACTGCTACGCTGTCCTATGCAGTCCGGACGTTCCTCCAGTGCTTGGTTTCCCAAATTGCACCAGCGACGGCCTAGCGAGCTTCACACTTGTATTATCCCATGCAAACATTTCACGACTCAAAACAGTCGCAAAACTCATACAACAGAATATTTATGCTGCTAGCTGCAATGGCAGCAATTTAAAGTATGCCTTCTTGGAAAAGGCATAGCATTCGCAAGCATGCTGTTCGAGCCGTTGCCTGTTGTGCACAACAATATGACCGCGGCTGTATTGGATAGCGCCTTCGTGCTGCAGTTTAAGTGCAGCGGCTGTAACACCCTCACGACGCACACCAAGTAAACTAGCCATACCTTCTTGCGTCATCAGCAGTTCGTTTGATGTCGCTCTATCGAGTCCTTGTAGTAAACGGCGACTAAGCTGTTGATCGATAGTATGAAAGCGATTGCAAACAGCAGTTTGAGATACTTGGGAAAACACGGCATGTGTGTAACTTAGCATCAGTTTTAGAATGGGATTACTGAACTCCAGCGCATTCTTCACGGCATGTGCGCTGAGTCGATAAGCTGTTCCAGCACTTTGAACGCTTGCCTGTTGAGGCGTCACGTCCCCGCCCATGAAGAGCGAAACACCGACAACGCCTTCGTTACCAACCACTGCTATTTCAGCCGTTTCGCCATCTTGTGTCATGTAGACAAGGGAAACCACGGCAGTCGTCGGGAAATACACGTAGGCAGGCGCTCTACCTGGTTCAAAAAGCACTTGACCGACCCGAAGCTCTACCGGCTCTAACAAACACTGCCAACGCTGCCACTCCGCACTCGGGAACGCCGCTAACAAGTGATTGTGTCGTGGATCATAAGAAGTATGGGTTACTGGTTTCATGAGTTACTCGAATCGTATTAGGAGTCTTTATCATGAGCAAGGAACATCAAATAAGGTATCAGAAGTTACCGTTTGCTAGTGTCGGATAGAACCTACAGTCATATAGAAAAGGTTTTAGCTCTATGTATGTCAGCAAACAGACAGACTATCCTCATTGCAATATTCTTTAGATGCTTAGTCATCAAACCACTGCTCTTTTGCACGTGATTTGCTAGATTAAACAACTGTGTAAAGCAATAAACCAAGAAAGAGGAATCTTATGAATACGATCAACAAACTAACACTTAATATCGCTATGATTACCCTGTTAGCTGGGCTGGGCGGTTGCGCAGGTATGTCTGCACGTGATCAAAATACTGCGGTTGGCGCAGGAATCGGTGCAGTGGGCGGCGCTATATTGACCAATGGCAACCCTATCGGAACAATTGGCGGAGCTGCTGTAGGCGGTGTTATCGGCAACCAAATTAAACCGTAATAATTAGTTTCAGACTGGCGTGACCTATTTGCCCAACTGCCATACCAAGCCAAGGTTGTAACCAATGACATCTATGCCTGGGTTGGGGTTGGTCATACCTCGGTTGGAATGATGCACAAAGTAGCGTGAGCCGGTGATAGCTAACTTTTTGTTCAGCTGAACCCGTGCACCGAGTTGCGTGTACCAATTAAAAGCAAAGTCTTGACCCTGCCCTCCAGGAACACCCTTAGAGTTGGTCAAACCTGCGCCACCACCAATTTCAAAAAAAGCTGCCATTTTTTGATCTGATGACCACAGCTCAATTGATGGAGCCCCTGAAAATCCGATGTAATAATCTTCCGGACCGCGAAGAAAAGTTTCGGCGATAAGCGACATGCGATTGCGCACAGCTAAGCGTGCGCCACGCTCGCTATGCCATAAGTCAAACGCGTAAGGGCTACGAAATGCGATTTGCACAGGGGCAATTGCGTAATTCCAAGGCGAGTTATTTTTTATTTTTGTGGCATAACCTGCCTCAAAGGCGACTTCCCATTGCTCTACTGGGTGTTTTTGTTCTTCCATTTTTTCTTGTGCATGCGCAAGTCTTCCGCCAAATAATAAGAGGAAAACCACGCCGATGAGGGTTGGAAGTGACAATAACTTCATCCTTTGGCACGCGGTTCGATGGACCAGACAGCTCATTTATCTTTCTTTCGCTGCAAAGAACGCGCCAGCTCTAATCTTTGTTTTTTACCGAATTTCAGCATTTGCGTTGCTAAAAATGTTTCTGTCAAAAAACAAATTAACGCCAACAAAAAGGAACTCACACCCGTTAGAAAAAGGACGGTGGTTACTCTGGAAATTTTAAAATCTGCAGTTTCTCCCAAAAACAGCGCCATGATGGTCAAACCTATCAAAATCGCACACAGCGTCAGCAGAGTGATGCAACCGTTGACAAACCTGGCACGCAACCGCAAGCGCTTCAGCTCGTCAAAAGCGGGGGTCATCGCATCACCTTCTAGAGAGGATTCAACACGGTCTTCCAGCAAACGAGCTCGGTCAATGATGCGAGCTAAGCGGCTGGCTGCCGTACCTATCATGCCTGACACGGCCGTGAGCAAAAACACAGGCGCAACGGCTAACTGTATGCCGTGGGTAACAGTAGAAAGATCGGTCGCAAAAAACATGACAGTTCCTGTTGTTTAGTCTTACGTGTCAACACTCAGCAGTGCTTGCACCACTTGCGCAAACCCGGCACCACGCTCTGAAGGGGTAATGTAGCGCGGTAAATACATCAATTGTGCTTCAAAACGCCGAAGATTCGCCACGCCAAACGAATGTCTGAAATGCTGGAACATCACTTGGTCATTGCCAGAATCGCCCACAAACACCCATTTTTCCAGCTCATCAGCCAGTTCGCGCTGAAACAACTCTCGAATAATCCACTGCGCACCTGTCCACTTGTCAAAATGCCCGAAACAGCCGTGAATATGAATGCTACTTACCGTCGTTTGCATGCCTTGCGATTGCAATAGTTCAACGACTTGCTGCACGGTTTCTGTCGATAAATGGGCAAATTCGTTATAGTCAAAAGTCAAATCAGTTTCGCGCCCTGCGCTGTCTTGGGATATTTCTACACCTGCTATTTGAGATGTGACGAGATTTGCGATTTTCGCCATCCGAACACTGTTTTCAGAACGAATTAAAGCACTATTCTGATATACTTTTAATAGCATCTTAGGCAATAAATACGCCGGCTTAATGCCGATTTTATTGCTATTTTCAGCATTTTTTTTAACCATCCAAGCCACGCCACCATTTTCAGCAACTAGGGCATCCACTGGCCAAGTTCTTGCGAACGATTCACCCCAGCCAACAGGTCTACCAGTGATGGGAATAACGTGCAAACCCGCATTTTTCAAATCAACCAAAGCCTGCAGCGCATCGGCTGAAATCGCCCCATGCGTCGTCAATGTGTCGTCAATGTCGGTGAAGACGCCGATGATATTGCGGCGTTGTTCAATCGGCCATTCAGCGAGGGGCTTCATTTTGTAAACACTTCGACAGGCTCAGTGCGAATGGTATGGCTTTAGCCTGCGTTTTGCAAAGCTAACCCAGCATGTTCGCGCAGCGGGTGGAAATGAATCTTCGGGAAACGCTCTTGCGCTAGGCGCACGTCGTATTGCGAGGTGGTCAAGTAAGCCAGCGTATCCGCCGCATCGCGCGCCATGCGCTGTGGGTAGGCGTTGACGAATTCTTGTAGCTCTTTCGGCGTATCGGCAGTGATCCAGCGTGCGCCGGTGTACTGACTACCTTCTAGGCGAATATCAGCGTCGTATTCACCTTTCAAGCGGTGCTGAACCACTTCAAATTGCAACTGACCAATCGCGCCAAGTAGCATATTGCCGCCCATTTCGGGGCGAAAGACCTGAATCGCGCCCTCCTCACCCAGCTGCGCTAGGCCTTGCTGCAACTGCTTAGTCCGCAAAGGGTTACGCAAAACCACGGTCATGAACATTTCAGGTGCGAAAAACGGCAAGCCTGTGTATTGGAGGTTGATAGAACCGTCCGTGATCGAATCACCCAGCTGCACACCGCCGTGGGTGGTGAAACCGACGATGTCGCCCGCATAGGCCTCTTCGACGGCTTCGCGGCGCTGCGACATGAAAGTCACGACTGAGGTGGGGCGCAACTCTTTAGCGGTGCGCATGACTTTGAGCTTCATACCCGGCGTGTACTTGCCCGACGCCATGCGGACAAAGGCTATGCGGTCGCGGTGGTTCGCGTCCATATTGGCTTGCACCTTGAACACCACGCCACTGAAAGCTTTGTCTTCAGGCTGCATGACTTTAACAACCGGCTGACGGTTCACCATCGTGGTGCTGGTGCGGCTTTGGGGGCTGGGAGCCAAATCAACCAAAGCGTCCAGTACTTCCATCACACCGAAGTTGTTCACACCCGAGCCAAAAAACACTGGCGTTTGCTTACCCGCCAAAAACGCCGCATGGTCCCATGTTGGCGATGCGCCCGTAGCCAGCTCCATACTCTCAGCAGCGGCCGCCCATTCACTGCCAAAACGCGCCAGCAAAGCGGCAGTGTCCGTCAACGGTATGGCATCAAAATCTTGCGGCAAGCGTTCGCTACCGCTCTCAAAAACCGTCATGGTCTGGGTGCGCAAATTCACAATGCCGCCAAACGATTTACCCTGCCCGACTGGCCAAGTCATAGGCACGCAAGGCATGCCTAGTTCACGCTCGATTTCATCCAAAATATCCAAAGGCTCGCGCACTTCGCGGTCCATTTTGTTGACAAAGGTGATGATGGGCGTGTCGCGTTGGCGGCAAACTTCGATCAAACGACGGGTTTGCGCCTCGACACCATTGGCCGCGTCAATCACCATCAACGCCGAGTCCACCGCCGTCAACACGCGGTAGGTGTCCTCAGAGAAGTCCTTGTGACCCGGCGTGTCCAGCAAATTGATCACATGGTCACGGTACAACATCTGCATCACAGATGACGCGACCGAGATACCCCGCTGCTTTTCAATTTCCATCCAGTCAGAAGTCGCATGCCGCGTCGCCTTACGCGCTTTGACCGAACCCGCAATCTGAATCGCACCCGAAAACAGCAATAGCTTTTCAGTCAGCGTGGTTTTACCCGCATCGGGGTGGGAGATGATGGCAAAAGTGCGGCGGCGTCGGGTTTCTGAGAGGAAAGACATGGGATTGTTTTTATGCAGTGCTGTAAGAGGGCAACTGAGCATTTTACCAGTGGAGCCAAGGCGCGATTAGCTATAGCAAAAACTGATAGAGTGATACACATTATGCAAACACTTCGTACCAAAGCGCTAATAATATTTTTCTGACTACCGATAGCCATTAGCGTATTTTTGGATTCTGCAGCGGCTATAAAAATTTTGCTGCTTTTAGCCAATTTGAACGAAGTTTGCTTTTACCTTGTGGAATTGCAATGCTTGCAGGTTGTTTGCTGCACATTTTAAAACCTGCTGCATTTTCTCGTTGGTATGAAGCGAAGACTAATTTCTCAGTTTTCTTCGCCTATGCATTGTTTGCTGGCTTTTTTAGTATTTTTGATGTGTACGCAGCATTCAACGAGCTGATATTTAGGTAAAGCAAAAAAATACACACATTTCCACACCTAGGAAAATTAACTATATATGGCTCCTTAAATGAAAAACAGCGGTTTGACGATTTTGCAGACTGAGCAAGCGTTGTAGCAAGATTCAACCAATGTCAGCACCGATGACAGCGTTGATTCTCTAGTAGCACAACTTGCGAAAATGAAAGCGGCTCATAGTAGTGGTTCATTAAGGCGTCAATTTCACGCGATTGTGGCTTCGGAGCAAGTCATCTTAAGCTAGAAAGGCATCATTTACATGCAATAAACACGTCTAGCCGACGTATTTACTGACTAAACAGCTATCATAAATATAGCAAAAATAGCTATTTTACTCACCCCAAGGCAGCATCAATGTCACGATACTCAGCTTCGCAAACTCGGGTTCAAACTCGTCAATGATCTTTTGCGGCTCTGGGCATAAGGTGGCGTCGCTGATGATGCCGAATTGGACGCCGCCGCCGTAGCTCAAGATCGAAACGCCTAGGCCGACGCTGCCGCTTTGGGGTACCCAAAAAAGGCTTTGCTCCAAAGTAGAACCACAAAATTTCAGCTTTTCCTTTGGACCGGGCACATTGGTCATCACTGCCGTGGTTTTCTTAGAGAACAGGTTCAGCATCGCCTCTTGCGCGGGCTTGATGAGCGTTCCTGCTAGTGCGAGCATGCCGAAAGCCAGGAGTGGCTGCATGCTGCCTTTTAAAGCACCCATGCGGCGGCGAACTTCGTAGACGCGTTCGATCGGGTTTTCTACGCCGATCGGCAGCACCAAAGGCGCTAGGCCAAAGTTATTGCCCAGCTTGTGTGCTTGATCCAACGGGCGAAGATTCACGGGAACCATGGCGCGGATTTCTTGGTCCGTGGTATCGTCACCTAAGGCGCGCAAATACTCGCCAATAGCGCCAGCAACGCAGCTGAGTAGCACATCGTTTAGCGAACAATTCAGCGCTTTACCCACGGCTTTGACATCATCGAGCGGAATTGGCTGACACCACGCTACTTTTTTAGTCGTGCCGGGTGTACCTTTCAAGCGGGTGGGTGAGTCGTCAGGCATCAGTACCAAGGCCGCAGCATCGGTGGTAAGCTGGTATGCGATTTTGGCCATGTGCACGGTGTTGCTAATGCCCTGTTTGGGGTCAGTTAACATTTCTAAAGTGCTAGCCACGTTGTCACCCGTTTTACCTAGCGTTTTAACTGCGAGCTGGGTTAGGGCTTTGATCAAAGTTCCAGCAATCCAATCTTCCGCACCTTCGAGGCCAACACGCTTTTCAACTTTAGGTGCTCGTTGTGGCGGCGGCGGGCCACCATCAACCATGGACATGCTAACGGCTATCAAAGCGATACCATCAGCGATGCAGTGGTGAATACGCACAATCAGCACGCATCCACCTTCGTAATCTTCAATCAAATGCAGCTGCCACAGCGGACGACGTGGGTCTAGCGGCTTCATCGCTAATTCGGCGACGCGGTCTTGCAGCGCGTTTTGCTCTAGACCTTTGGCAACGTGAGGGAGTTTTTCGATGATGATGTGCTTGCTGATGTCAAACGATTTGTCGTCTACCCAGGTTGCACCAGCCGAATCTTCCACGACACGTTGCTTGAAGCGGCGAAACTTGAGTAACGAGTTTTCCACGCGTTCGCACAATGCACCGTAGGAGACGCCAGGCTTCAATATCCAGACGCCCACAATCATCATCAAATTACTGGCTGAATCCATACGCAGCCAAGCAGTGTCGACCTTGGTCATGCGTTCACCGCTCAAACCCAAAGTACCGGTGACGGCGCGGCGAACATCTTTTTGCACCGTGCTAGCAGCTTGCTGGGCGGCGTCCTTCATCATCGCTGAAGCAGCAGAGGAGGCAGCGAGCGTTGCCTTGGTGGCTCTTTTCGCACCAGACGCGGTGCGTTTGACCATTTTTTTAGCCGCTTTTGTTGCCATTTTTGTAGCAACTTTTGTAGCTGCCTTCGTGGCTTCTTGAAAGACGATGCGTGTGACCATGAGAACTCCAAAATTACGGCTTAAGCAGTTTCCAACAACCATTTAAACTAAATACACTATTCTGAATGCAAATTGCAGCTTAAGATAGTGGGCACTTACCCCAATTTAGGCCGAATTTCAGCCGAATTACATACCAATCATTTTACTTAAACTGGAGTTTTTAATGTCTACACTGACTACCCAATTTGAAGCCGCTGTCGCTAATTCAAAAAATCTGAGTGAACGCCCTGATAACGCTACGATGCTGAAGCTATACGCTTTGTACAAGCAATCAAGCACGGGCGATAACGCGGACAAAAAGCCCGGTTTCAGCGACATGGTGGGCCGAGCCAAGTGGGACGCTTGGAATGGCATGAAAGGTACGACGCAAGACGCAGCCAAGCAACAATATATTGATTTGGTTGAATCGCTAAGCTAACTTGAGCTGATTTATTTAGCCGCCTTTTTGTCGGCTGTCTTAGTTGTCGGTTTTTTATCTGATGATTTAGCGAGCATGGCATCAAGATTCTTGCTGATTTCAGCTTCGATTTTCTCTTTGAATGCGCCAACTAAAAAACCAAGCTTGGCATGTAACTCAAAGCTGTCTTTGGTCACCATCAGCGTTCCATTAACACCGGATCGCTTGAAAGTGACGCAGTCTTCGTGTTTCCCTTCCTCTATGGTGCAATCCATGTCGAGCTTTTGTTCAACATCTTCCGCCCAATTGAAGGCAATATCGCGTGCTTTGGCTAAGCCTAGGGCGTGCTTGCGGTGGATGTGAATATCAGCCATGTCTACTCCTAGATCAGTTGTTTCAATGCAGTTTGACGCGCTTCTTTGGGCATACCAGCAAGCTTTTGTACCTCAGCGTAAAATTTCAACCAGTCGCCACCTTGCTGTTCAAACAGTGCTTCAAATTGCGGCACACCATCATCATACGCAGCCAAAGTACCGAAGGCTGCGTTGTTGGCTTGTTTGACCCAGTTGTCATAGCCTGCATAGCCGTTCCAACTGACTTTAAGCAATTCATACTGCATTTTGAATGAATCGATTATTTTATTTTTGATTGCATTTTTTTCTTCATTTCTTGCTATATTTTTAATAGCTACTACAGTATATTTATCGACGGCTAGAGACTTATTTTCATTGTATATCTCAGTTAATTGAAGCCTAGTCGTTTTGGCAAGCGATTTAAACTGTTTACGCCGCCCGTCGTACACGTCGTACTCAGCTTTGGTAGTTTCAGAGCCATATTTTGCAAGCCAGCGTGCGCCGCCCAAACGCTCTACTGCCGTAGCAAAAGATTCGTTAAATGAGGTGTCATCCGCCACATAAGCTACCTGATGCGCCAGCTCGTGAAAGATAATTCGCGCCAATTCACCCTCTGGATAGCCAATGAAAGTGCTGAGCAATGGGTCGCCACCCGCCCAATTGCTCCAACCTAGGGTGGAATAGGCAGGAACGCCATAAACGCTAACGTCAAAGTCTTGCTTTTTAAGAGTTTCTGCCTCTAGCTTTGCTTCTGCTTCTGAGAAATAACCACGGTATCCCACGCAGCCCGCCACTGGAAAACACCACGTTTTAAGTTTGAGTGAGAGCGCTGGCGCGGCAACCACATTCCACACCACGGCTTTGCGCTTTATATCGGCATATTGTTTGTAGCTGGGGTTGTCTGGCAGTTTTAACTCTTGTGCTGCAAAAGTTCGAATTTTTTTTGTTAACTCGAGTTTGGATTTGAGTTTGTCAGGGGTTTGGGCGTCTGTCAGCCAATCATCGACCGGACGCGCAGCTTTCATCAAGGATACATGGCCTTCAACAGATTGCCAGTAATAGTTCAAATCGGCACAACTGCTAAGACACATTAGCAGCGGAATGACCAACAATTTAACAACTAGTCGCAAAGCTTTACCTCGACCAAACAATCGTAAAAAACTGGCCCTTGTCCTAAATCGGTAAGATTTTGGCTGGTCACTTCATTGACATTCGTACCATTCAAGCCCAACTTGCGCCACCATATACCCAGACCATTTACCACACCCGGGCGGGCTCGTTTGGATATAACCGCTTTGCACTGGTAACTGCCGCGCTGGTTGAATATCTTGACCACGTCGCCAGAATCAATGCCGCGATGTTGTGCATCTTCGGCATGGATTTCCAACACTGGCTCGGCCTCAATATCACGCAAACTGGTGACATTGACGAAAGTGGAATTAAGAAAATTGCGCGCTGGCGGCGAGATCATGACCAATGGAAAGGCAGCAGATGAACCAAGTAATTCGTAATTTTCTAAGTGATCAGGTAAACCGTCCCAACCCTGTTTCGCTAAGCTGTCGCTAAAAAATTCGCACTTGCCCGTTGCAGTGGGGAAGTTACCCTTGGCGAAGGGCGCGTCAGCTATGGGTAGCGTAGAAAATCCTTTATCCAGCAAAGTATCAAAACTTACCTTGTCACCAAAAGCTTGCTTGCATAGCGCTTCATCATCATCCTCAAAACAGGTATCTGTAAAACCCATGTGTGCAGCAAGTTCGCGGAAGATTTGGGTGTTGGTTTTAGACTCGCCAACAGGTGCAATAGCTGGTCGATTCAACATCACATCGGTATGACCGTAGGTGGTATGGATGTCCCAATGCTCTAGCTGCGTTGTCGCTGGCAAGATGTAGTCAGCGTAATCCGCTGTGTCCGTTTGGAAGTGCTCAAGCACCACGGTGAACATATCTTCTCTTGCAAAACCTTTGACGACTTGGCTGGAATCTGGTGCAACAGCAACGGGGTTGCTGTTGTAAACGATAAGTGCTTCGATTTTGGGTCCGAATTCAGCAGAGCTTGGTTTTTGCAGGTCGTCACCGATGGTCACCATGTTGATGGTGCGTGTAGTTTTATTTTCCAAATCTGGCCGTTGTAAAGCAGCCTTGTCGACAGGAAACATACCCGAGCTGGACAACAACATGCCGCCTGCGGGATGCTTCCAAGCCCCAATCAGCGCAGGCAAACACGCCACGGCACGCACCGCATTACCGCCTCCGCGTACGCGCTGCATGCCGTAGTTCAGACGAATGGCAGCAGGTGTTTGGTTGACGAAGCACTGGCCATAGTCGAACGCCAAAGACTTGATTTGCGCTACGGAAACACCACAAATTTTAGCTGCACGCTCTGGATTCCATAGCAAGGCACGCTCTTTTAATGCTGGCCAACCTATTGTATGCTTGTCAAGATAGTCGTGGTCTAGCCAGTCATTGACGATCAACTCATGCATGATGGCCAAAGCCAGCGCAGCATCCGTACCAGGCAGCAAAGCGATATGTTCATGGCACTTGTCAGCGGTTTCTGTTTTACGCGGATCGATGCAAATCAACTTTGCACCATCGCGCTTGGCTGCTTGGGCATAGCGCCAAAAATGCAAATTGCTGCCAATGGAGTTGCTGCCCCAAATAATAATGAGCTTGGATTGCGCAAAAAATTCGACCTTCATACCGACTTTACCGCCCAGAGTGTGCATCAAACCCTCGCCACCAGCCATGGAACAAATCGAGCGATGTAGTTTGGAGGCTCCCAGTTTATTGAAAAATCGTGCTGCCATTGCCTCGCCTTGCACCAAGCCCATCGTACCTGCGTAACTGTAGGGAACGATGGCTTGTGGGTTGATTGCTGCAATCGCCTTTAGCTTGTCAGAAATGTCCGAAAGCGCGGCCTCCCAAGACACCGGCTCAAAACGACCCAAGCCTTTCGGACCTACGCGTTTGAGCGGTTGCAAAATCCTCTCCGGGTGGTAAGTGCGTTCGGTGTAGCGCGACACCTTGGTGCACAACACGCCATCTGTTTGAGGGTGTGCAGGGTTACCTTGCACCTTAACAGCTTTGCCGTTTTCAACTGTCGTTAACAGCGCACAAGTGTCTGGGCAGTCATGTGGGCAAGCGCCGCGTACTGTGCCGCTAAATCCGTTACTAACTCCAACAGGTATAGATGCTACATTCATGCATCTATTTTAGTCCGCTCGTAACGCGGCTTTCAAAGCCTCACCGATCTCAGGCTTTACCGCAAACGGATTGGTTGGGTTGCGGATTTGCACCACATCTTCCATACGTGTTTGCACTGAAGCCAAAGCTTTTGGGTGGCTGTAAATGTAAAACTGGTCATCAGCAATTGCGTCGAACACTTTTTGTGCAACGTCCGCCGCACTGACCTTGCCTGAACCCACCGCTTTGTCGCTCATGGCTTGCCCAATAAGCTGACTTTTGGTAGGTTTATCGTTACCCGTAACGAACTCACCCGGCTTATTGCGGTGGCTTTGCGAGATGCCCGTAGCAACGAAAAAGGGGCACAACACGGAGGCACTGACTTGATCAGTCACCAGTTTCAAATCTTGGTAGAGAGTTTCTGTCATTGCGACAACGGCATGTTTGCTAACGTTATAAACACCCATATTAGGAGCGTTCAACAAGCCGGCCATGCTTGCTGTGTTGACAATGTGGCCTTGATAAGCGGGGTCTTTTTTCGCAGCCTCTAACATCATCGGGGTAAAAACGCGCACACCATGTGCCACACCCATCACGTTGACTCCCAGCACCCATTCCCAATCTTTGAGCGTGGTTTCCCAAATCAAGCCGCCGGCACCAACGCCAGCATTGTTGAACACAAAATGCGGTGCTCCCAACTTGGCGAAGACTGCTTGTCCCATAGCCTCTACTTCGGCAGCTTTGGAAATATCCAATCTAAACGACATGACTTGCCCGCCTTGCTTGGCTGCTTCAGTAGCGATCTCTGCCGTAGCTTTGTCAAGCGCGTCTTGTTGGACATCAACCAAAACGATATTCATACCCAGCTTGGCACCAATGCGGGCGCACTCTAAGCCGAAACCAGATCCGGCTCCTGTTAGAACTGCAGTCTTATTTTTGAAATTTGAAATCATGTTTTAACTTTCAATTTTTATTTGATTTTTAATTTTATTTTTAAACTTCAACTTTTTTAAGGATAAAGCCAATACGTGGAAAATGAACGTGGACGAGGCCAGCGCGATCATCGTGTCTGCGCAAGGTGTAATGCATACGTGTAGCTGCTACAAGTTCACCCTGCGTTGGTTCGTTACCAAAAGACTCACTGGCAACTGTAACTAAACTTCCCAACGGAATACTGTGTTCATCTTGAAATATTGAATTTAAAGATATTTTTTCAGCCTCATTTTCGATTTTAGCCGGCGTATTATTTGCACATATTGCTATTGATTCTATAGCATTAAGTTTGCTACTTTGTGCATGTCCTATAGCCGCCATGCGATCCATCCAAGTCAACACATTCGGCGTGGCATCAAAAATACCAGCCATCACTGGGGTGCGATGCCGCGTAAACCATAGCGGATGGTAAACAGCAAAGTCTGCAATGCAAGGCGTATCGCCCATCAAAAACGGAGATTCGTCCAACATATTGGCAATGCGTCGTAAATACGATTTGTAGCTGGCTGCAGCATCAGCTGCTGGTATGCGAGGCATACCAGAGCGCATTTTGGCACGATCTTCGGCAAACATCTTTGCATTAGCAATGGCTTCGGTCGCTTGTGGGCTGTCGATGCCAAACATTTGTGCTGAACCTGCAGGGCTAAAGTTGTAGCCCATAGCCGCCCAGAAAAGCGCTGTGTCTGCCCATTGGGCGATGATGCGTGTAGCACCTTTTTGGTGCTCTGGATACAGCGTAGGACTAGGTTGCATTTTCTCTAATACATCGCAAATCAAGGCACTGTCGCAATAGATATCCGCCCCGATTTGCATGAAGGGCGTTTTGCGGTAACCACCTGTCAATGCCAGAACGTCTGGTTTTGGCATGATCGGTGGGATGATGACCGATTGCCAATTCAAACCCTTGTAGCCAAAAATCAGCCTTATCTTTTCAGAAAATGGTGAATTCGGGTAATGGTGCAGGATGATGTCGGACATGGTGACCTCGTTTTAAATGACGATGCAAACGCGTTTAAATTGACATTAAATCAATTTCACCAATTGTTTGCCAAAATTTTTGCCACTAAGCAAACCTAAGAATGCTTCAGGTGCTGACTCAATGCCTTGCGCAATAGATTCACGGAATTTCAGTTTTCCAGTTGCCACCAAGCCACCCAATTCTTTCAACGCTTCTGGCCAATGCTCCATGTGTTCTGAGACGATGAAGCCTTGTAACAGCAAGCGATTCATCAAAAACAGCTGCGGCTGTGTGATGGGTACGGGCGCGCCGTTGTACCCCGCAATCATGCCGCATAACGCGATACGACCAAATGCATTCATATTGCTCAGCACTGCGTCTAAAATTGCGCCACCTACGTTTTCAAAGTAGCAATCAATGCCCTTGGGCGTCTCGTCTTTGAGTGCCTTGTACAAAGATTTTGCGTCTGGAAATGCTTTGTAATCAATGCACGCATCAAAACCTAATTCTTCAACCACATATTTGCATTTGTCAGCGCCACCCGCAAAACCAACTACGCGGCAACCTTTGGCCTTGGCCAGCTGTCCGACTACGCTACCAACAGCACCACTGGCCGCACTCACAACGACTGTTTCACCAGCTTTCGGCTGGCAGATTTTCATGAGTCCATACCAAGCAGTCACGCCCGGCATACCAACAGCTCCAAGGTAAGCGCTGAGAGGAATATGCGTTGTATCAACTTTTCGCATGGCACCTACAGCATTGCCATCAACCACGCCGTACTGCTGCCAACCACCCATGCCGACGACTTTGTCGCCTACGGTGTATTTGGCGTGTTTGCTTTCAACAACCACACCAGCCGTGCCGCCGCCCATGACTTGTCCTAACGCTTGCGCAGCGGCATAGCTTTTACTGTCGTTCATGCGACCGCGCATGTAGGGATCTAGGCTGAGGTAGTGATGTTGCACGAGCACTTCACCGTCTTGTAATGCAGGTGTCGCGCTGCTGACTTGTTTGAAATTGCTGGCTAATGCTGCACCGGTTGGGCGATTGTCTAAATGGATTTGGAGATTGGTTGTCATTTTAGGTAGGTCCTGTTAAGTATGTTTAGTGCTTAATAAAATTAATCGGTAGAGATTATGTTGAGCGGATGACTGCTTTTACTGCCAGTCACCAAGCGCTTGACGTACTTGAACGTGCCTGTAGCATGCGCGCAAATTTTGTCTTCCGCATCAAAAATACTCGCCTCAGTAAACGCCATCGTTGTCGTGCGATGGATCAATCGCCCTTTTGCGATCAACGGGCCTTTGGCAGCTTGCATGAAGCTGGTCTTCATCTCGATAGTGACGATACCCATTTCTTGCGCAACACTGCGAGCCGCTACAGCCATGGTCACATCAAGTAACGTCATGCTTGCACCGCCATGAACGACATTGAACGAGTTGAGATGCTCTGGTTTGGGGTTGTAGTTGATTTGTGAACGACCACCTTCAAACAATATGAGTTCAAAACCTAAGTGCTGAACAAATGGTATTTCTACACCAAAGCTCAACGCATATTTTTCAAAATTCATAGCGGATACTGCTTGTATTTAGCCGCCTGTAACCACAGACACGCCACCATCAACCGCCATCCACTGACCTGTGATGTGCTTTCCCGCTGCAGAAGCAAACAACAGGGTTAGCCCCTTCAAATCCTCATCATCACCCAGACGCTGCAACGGCGTGCCACTAATGAGTTTTTCTTCACCCAAAGCCTTCAATGTTCCCATCGTCATGCGGCTTGGGAAAAAGCCTGGACAGATAGCGTTGACGGTGATGTTATGCGCACCCCACTCTGCACCCAGCGTGCGGGTGAAGTTGACGACCGCACCTTTAGACGTGTTGTAAGCGATAGTCTGCATACCGGCTGGGTTGCCATTCAATCCGGCAATCGACGCAATATTGATAATTCGACCAGATTTTCTTGGAATCATGCTGAGCTTGGCAACATGTTGGCTAAGAATGAAGTAGCCGCGAATATTGAGATTCATGACCTTGTCCCAAGCCTCAACAGGGTGGTCTTCAGCCGCAGCCCCCCAGGCCGCACCTGCATTGTTGACCAAGATATCAATGTGGCCCATGCGCTTGATGCTTTCTTCAGCCAATGCACGAATGTCAGCCTCTTTGCCACAGTCGGCAGCAATCCAATCAGCATCAATACCTACTGCTTTGAGCTCAGCGACAGCTTGCATCAAGTCATCAGCTTTGCGCGAGCTGACGATGACTTTAGCTCCGGCTTCACCCAAAGCATGCGCCATTTGTAGCCCCAGACCGCGAGAGCCACCTGTGACTAAAGCTGTTTTGCCTTTAAGGTCAAAAAGTTGTTGAATCGTACGCGCCATGATTGCTCCAGTTTAAATAAATATGCTTTTAGAAGTCTTCTTCAGCCATGTTTGCACATGTTAAATCACGTGTTTTCACCACATTCAGCCATGCAGTCAATTTAGGCAGCTCATAGTGAAAAAAATAAGATGCAGCCGGCGTATTTGTTGCCTTATCAGCTATTTTATTTATAGCAATATCCAGCCATACCCAAGCGATAACCATGTGACCAAAAGCTTGCATATATGGCACAGCATTGGCTAGGGCTTCGTTAGGGTTTGCTGTAGACCAAGCCGCTTTGGTTGCGTCATTCACAGCGATGACCGCATTGTCTAAGTCACCAGCGAATCTACTAAGTTCTGGGTACTGAGCTGCACGTTTACTAGTCGTACCGATTCGTTGCCTTAACAACTGCCAAGCTCTGCCGTCTTCCATCAGCACTTTGCGACCCAACAGATCTGCAGCTTGAATGCCATGCGTACCCTCATGAATCATGTTCAAGCGGTTATCACGCCAATATTGCTCTACGGGGAAATCACGCGTATAGCCGTAACCACCGTGAACTTGAATGGCCAAGCTGTTAGCTTCTAAGCACCATTCGCTGGGCCAGCTTTTGGCGATTGGCATCAGCACTTCCAAAATGAGACGCGCTTCTTCAGCTGCGGCTGCATCGCCCGTCATCTCTTCATCGACCATACGAGCGCAATACAGCTCCAGCGCTAAGGCGCCTTCGCAATATGACTTTTGAGCGAGTAACATACGTTTGACGTCTGCATGCTCGATGATACGGACCTGCGGTTGCGACGCGTCTTTTCCAGAAGTACCCAGAACTCGCCCTTGTGGACGGTTTTTGGCATAGTCAAGTGAGGCGTAATAACCAGCTAATCCGAGCATGGTGGCAGCCGTGCCTACGCCGATTCGCGCTTTGTTCATCATGTGGAACATGCAACGCAGACCTTCGCCCGGCTTGCCCACCAAATACCCGACCGCGCCAGTTTTGCCACCAGGTGTGAATTTACCTTCACCAAAATTAAGCAAGGTATTCGTCGTTCCGCGCCATCCGAGCTTGTGGTTCAAACCAGCCAAGGCAACGTCGTTGCGCTCACCCGTCATCTGCGCTTGCTCATTCACCATCTTTTTAGGAACAATGAAAAGGGAAATACCGCGTGTACCGGCGACCAATTTACCCGAAGCATCAGGAATTTTGGCAAGTACAAGGTGGATGATGTTTTCGGTCAACTCATGATCACCCGAAGAAATCCACATCTTGTTGCCTTTGAGGCGGTAGCGTGGTCCTAGAGCATCATTTTGCCAATCATCGCCCAAAGTGCTTCCAACGTCTGCCGTGGCGCGCGTGGTGATATCGGACAGACTTGAACCAGCTTGCGGTTCGCTCAAACACATGGTGCCAGCCCAGCGGCCTGAAAACTCGTTATTAGCGAAGACTTCTTTTTGCTTATCAGTACCGTGCACTAATAGCAAACCCGCATTGCCCGCTGTCAGCATATTAGAGCCAATACTCACCGAAGCACAGGCAAAAAAAGCATTGGCAGCTGCTTCTACCGCATAGGGTAACTGCATGCCGTTTAGCGCATAGTCTTGCGCCGCGCTTAGCATGCCTGAATCTACATAGGCTCTATGGGCGTCATGTGTAGCTTGTGGCAAGATGACTTTTTCGCCATCAAACTGTGGCTCTTGTGTATCAACCAATCGGTTGAAAGGTGCGTATTTTTCACGTGCAATGCGTTCACACGTGTCCAAAACAGCGTCAAAAGTTTCACGCGAGTGATCGGCAAATCGCTCGCGTTTGTTCAATGATTCAACATCAAGCCATTGGTAGAGTAAAAAATCTACAGTACTTCTTAAACTCATGGCTAACCTTGAAATAATTATTTTTGACTATTTTTGACTATTTTTAAAATATCAAAGCACTTCAAAAATTCCGCAAGCACCCATGCCCCCACCAATGCACATAGTCACAGCCACACGCTTGGCGCCACGGCGTTTTCCTTCAATCAATGCATGACCAGTTAAACGCTGGCCGCTAACGCCGTAAGGATGCCCAACCGCAATAGCACCGCCGTTAACATTCAATCGATCAGCAGGAATACCCAACTTGTCTCGGCAATACAGAACTTGAACAGCGAATGCTTCGTTCAGTTCCCACAAATCGATATCGCTGACTTTGAGACCCAAACGCGCCAACACTTTAGGAATTGCGAATACTGGGCCAATGCCCATTTCATCAGGCTCACAACCAGCAACAGCAAAACCGAGGAAGCGGCCTAAAGGCTTCAATCCTTTTTTCTCAGCGAGAGTTTCGTTCATGAGCACACATGCACCTCCACCGTCTGAGAATTGACTGGCATTACCCGCAGAAATCAAACCACCAGGCAATGCAGAGCGCAGTCCGGCGATACCTTCTTTGGTTGTGCCATCACGAATGCCTTCATCTTGACTCACCGTGACTTGCTTGGTTGTCAACCCCATCACTGGATCGGCAACGCCCATGGTAACTGTAATAGGTGCAATCTCAGCATTGAAATAACCTGCAGCCAAAGCTGTAACTGCTTTTTGCTGGCTAGAAGCGCCATATTCATCCATCGCTTCACGGCTAATGCCGTAGCGTTTTGCGACTTGCTCAGCCGTTTGCAGCATGTTCCAATAAATTTCTGGCTTGTTTTTAACCAACCAAGAATCAGCAAGCATATGCGTGTTCATTTCTTGCTGAACACATGAAATACTTTCAACGCCGCCAGCCACATAAATATCGCCTTCCCCAGCAATGATACGTTGTGCAGCTAAAGCGATAGTTTGCAAACCAGAAGAGCAAAAACGATTCACTGTCATGCCTGAAGTCGTGATCGGCAAACCAGCACGTAGAGCTACCTGACGTGCAATATTTGCACCCGTAGCGCCCTCTGGATTAGCGCAGCCCATGATGACGTCGTCAACTTCAGCGCCTTCAATGCCTGCGCGTTTGACAGCATGCTCAACTGCATGGCCACCCAAAGTTGCGCCGTGCGTCATGTTAAAAGAACCCTTCCAGCTTTTTGCTAAAGGGGTACGTGCGGTAGATACGATTACTGCGGATGTCATGATATTTCCTTATTCGGTTGCTTCGTCATTTACAGACTACAAGCTTAGTTAATTAGTTAAAAGTCTTACCTTCAGCAACCAGCTTGGCCAAGAGAGGCGCGGGCTTCCAAAATTCGCCATCATCAAGCGGATTTTGTGCAAATTTATTCATACTTTGCACGACATTGAACAAACCAACTTGGTCAGCATAGTTCATTGGACCACCTCGGTAAATTGGGAAACCGTAGCCCATGAGATATACCATATCAATGTCGCTAGCCTTGGTTGCAATGCCTTCTTCAAGGATGTGAGCTGCTTCATTCACCAATGCATAAACCAAGCGTTGTACGATTTCTTCGTCAGAAATTTTACGTGGCGTAATACCCAATGACTTGCGATGTTCTTCAATCATTGTTACGACTTCTGCATTCGGCACGGCATCACGCTTTCCAGCGATGTAGTCGTACCAGCCAGCACCCGTTTTTTGACCGAAGCGCCCTTTTTCGCACAACAAATCAGCCGTTTTGCTGTATTTCATGTTCGGCTTTTCTACGACACGGCGCTTACGAATCGCCCAGCCAATGTCGTTGCCAGCCAGGTCACCCATGCGGAATGGCCCCATCGCAAAACCAAAGTTTTCCATGGCTTTATCAACCTGCGCTGGGGTACAGCCTTCATCAAGTAGAAAGCCACCTTGGCGTCCATATTGTTCAATCATACGGTTACCAATGAAACCATCGCACACACCAGATACAACCGATGTTTTCTTGATTTTCTTACCTAATGCCATCACAGTTGCCAAAACGTCTTTTGCTGTTTTTTCGCCGCGCACGACTTCTAACAACTTCATCACGTTCGCAGGGCTGAAGAAGTGTGTGCCAATCACGTCTTGTGGCCGTTCAGTAAAACTAGCGATTTTGTTCATATCCAAAGTTGATGTGTTGCTGGCCAAAATGGCACCAGGCTTCATCACGCGATCCAACTCTTTGAAAACGGCTTCTTTAACACCCATCTCCTCAAACACAGCTTCAATCACCATGTCGGCATCTTTTAAGTCGTCGTAGCTCAGAGTAGTGCTTAACAAGCTCATACGTTGGTCATACTTGTCTTGCTTGAGTTTGCCTTTTTTGAGCTGTGATTCGTAGTTTTTACGAATGGTAGCAACACCACGATCTAGCGCATCTTGCTTCATTTCCAACATTTTGACGGGAATGCCTGCATTCAAGAAATTCATGGCAATACCACCACCCATCGTACCTGCACCAATAACAGCTATTGATTTAATAGCACGCTGAGGCGTATCGGCAGGCACATCTGGGATTTTTGAAGCAGCACGATCTGCCACAAAAATATGACGTAACGCTTTGCTTTCTGGCGTTAGCATGAGGTTAATGAACAAATCACGCTCCACGCGCATGCCGGCATCGAATTTTTGCTTGGTTGCTGCAATCACAGCTTCGACACACTTCATGGGCGCAGGGTAATTTTTCGACATGCCTTTGACCATGTTGCCAGCAAAGCCGAAATAAGCATCACCCAAAGGGTGCTTACATGGCAAATTACGAACCAAAGGTAGTGGGCGTAGACCTGCAACTGACTGTGCAAACGCCATCGCCTCTTCTACCAGCGACTCTGGAGTCGCTGACAACTTGTCAAACAACTTTTGACCAGGTAATTGCGCTAACAATTCACTCTTTACAGGCTCTCCGCTGACCATCATGTTCAAAGCAGTTTCTACGCCTAATACACGCGGCAATCGTTGCGTACCACCTGCACCAGGAATCAAACCTAGTTTGACTTCAGGTAAAGCAACGCTGCAACCAGGTGCGGCAATACGGTAATGGCAACCTAAAGCCAGCTCTAAACCACCACCCATAGCAACGCTGTGCATAGCAGCAACAACTGGTTTCGATGAGTTTTCAACTGCCAAAATGACACTGAGTAAATTTGGCTCTTGAAGTGCTTTTGGACTACCAAACTCTTTGATGTCCGCGCCACCCGAAAAAGCTTTGCCAGCGCCTGTAATCACAATTGCAGTAACTGCCGCGTCATTGTTTGCTTGCGCTAAGCCGTCTGTAATGCCTTGTCGTGTGGACAAACCCAAGCCATTGACGGGTGGGTTATCTAAAGTAATCACAGCCACGTTGCCATGGACTTTGTATTGTGCTGTCATGCTGATGTTCCTTCAAATGCTTGAAATAGAGAAATAGACTCCAAAATAGAACGATCGTTCTTTTTTGCTATTGTAGTGAATTTATCGTGTCTAACTCCAAAAAAATGTCTCATCAGAGACAAGTCGATCTAGCTCAGGCCTAAACCTCTAGCCATTCCTTACGAATGCTGGAATCTTGGCGCAAGGAATCTGGCGTACCTTCAAAAACAATGCTGCCGTGCCCCATAACCAAAGCGCGGTCAGAAATAGCCATTGCGATGGTCAATTTTTGTTCAATTAGCAATACTGAAACACCTTTAGAACGTAGAGTTTTAAGGTATTTTCCGACCAATTCGACAATTTTGGGCGCTAGACCTTCCGTAGGCTCATCTATGATGATCAAGTCAGGGTCGCCCATCAACGTACGACACAGGGTAAGCATCTGTTGTTCACCTCCTGATAACACGCCAGCTTCTGTGTGCTCGCGTTCTTTGAGGCGAGGAAACATCGCAAACATATCATCAAACGTCCACCGACTACCTTTACCTGCACCCTTTTGACCCAAGAGCAAGTTTTGGCGTACCGTCAAGGTTGGGAAAATATCTCGGTTTTCAGGTACATAACCTAGCCCCATATGAGCAATTTCAAAAGCTTTTTTACCCTTTAGCGCAGAACCCTTCCAAGACAAATCGCCGTCCCAATCAACCAAACCCATGATAGCTTTGGCCGTTGTGGACCTGCCCGAGCCATTGCGCCCCAGCAAAGCCACGATTTCGCCAGGCTGGATTTGAAACGTCACGCCATGTAAGACATGACTTTTCCCGTAAAAAGCGTGCAAATCATTGATGTTAAGCATGTTGAGCACCCTCCTCAGAAGTCGACGTGCCTAAGTAGGCTTCTTGCACGCGCTGATTGGCTCGTACTGCCTCGGGCGTGTCATATGCCAAAACTTCACCATATACAACTACCGCAATTTTGTCTGCTAGGCCGAACACGACACCCATATCATGTTCAACAGTCAACAAAGTTTTGCCTATTGTGACTTCTTTGATAAGGCTGATAAAGCGAGTCGTCTCGGTTTTACTCATTCCGGCAGTTGGCTCGTCAAGCAAGATGACACTGGCTCCCCCACCAATAGTCACACCGATTTCCAAAGCACGTTGCTCTGCATAGGTTAAATTCATAGCCAATACATCTCGTTTTTTATCCAACTTAATCATCGTCATCAGCTCTTCTGTTCTTGCATTGGCATCATCCAAGTCAGCTAGAAATTTTAGAAACGTGTATTTGTAGCCCAAGCTCCACAGAACACTGCATCGCAAATTTTCAAATACACTTAATTTTGGAAAAATATTGGTGATTTGAAAACTACGCGATAAGCCCATTCGATTGATTTCAAATGGTTTTTTACCGTTGATGCGTTGCCCATGAAGCAGTACATCTCCACTTGTGGGTTCAAACCTACCGCTGATTAAATTGAATAAAGTTGATTTACCGGCACCGTTTGGACCAATGATGGCAAGCCTTTCACCAACCGGAACATCTAAATTTACGCCGCGAATGATTTCACTTTTACCAAAGCTTTTGCGCAAATCTTTGAGTTGCAATGCATAGGAGCTCATACTGACTCCTTTCGTTTGATTTCTTTGTCAATAAATTCCTGGGCTTGCCCCCACTGCACCGAAAAAAGTCGACGAGTGTATTCAAACACTGACAATCCCGCTAGAAGCACAGCCAAAGCGCCCAACCAACTCGTTGCACTTTTAGCATTCAGACCAACGCTCATAAATGTGAGCTCTGGCCCTAGCGCTTGGTTGAGCTGCAAGTGGTATACCATTTCAACCATTGCTGCAGCACCTAAAAGCACTACCAAACCGGATAGAAAAAGAACGAGGTATTTTCCAAGCATAGGCTTCAGTTTTCCGTAGGACGCGACCTGCAAATTCATCATGATCAAGCTTGCTAATCCGCCAGGTGCAAACATCACCATCAGCATAAAAATCAAACCCAAATACAGCAGCCATGCTTTTGTCAGCTCGCTCAATAATACGAAAGCCAGCACCATCAAAATACCGCCCAAGATCGGACCAAAAAAGAAAGTTGCTCCACCTAAGAAGGTAAACAACAAATAGGCGCCGGACCTGTAGCCACTAACGACTTCCGAGGTCACAATTTCGAAATTGAGCGCAGCCAGTCCACCTGAAATTCCCGCAAAAAATGCAGCGATGATGAATGCAATGTAGCGAACGCGCTGCGTGTCATAGCCTACAAACTCAACACGTTCTGGGTTATCACGAACAGCATTGAGCATGCGCCCCAACGGCGTACGCGTGAAAGCAAACATCAAACCTGTACAAATAAAGGTATAAATCGCGATCAAGTAATACAACTCAATTTGCGGCCCAAAGGTGATGCCAAACGGCTTGCCGCCCGATATCCGGTTGCCAGATACGCCACCTTCACCACCAAAAAACTCGGGAAACATCAGCGACATGGCCCATACCAGCTCACCGACACCCAAAGTAATCATAGCAAAAGGCGTCGCCGCTTTTTTGGTAGTCACCCAACCCAAAACGACAGCGACAAGCATCGCAGCTATACCGCCGACAATCGGCGTCAAACTCACTGGCAGCGGCCAACCACCCGATACCAAGTTCAGCGTGTGAATAGCCAAAAATGATCCCATGCCCGAATACACGGCATGGCCAAAGCTCAGCATACCGCCTTGCCCCAGAAGCATGTTGTAGCTCAGGCAAACTATGATGGCAATGCCCATTTGACTCAGCATGGTGAGACTAAGGCTGCTTGTAAACAATAAAGGCGCGATAAGCAAGATCAGCGCGAAACCAGACCAAACGATAAATCGACCGCGGTTGAATGTTTTTGATTTTTCCATGATTTAACCCTCCCTTGTACCCAAAAGACCCTTGGGTCGGAAGATCAATATCAACACCAAAAAGAGATAGGGCATGATAGGCGCGATTTGGCTGATTTTCAATTTCAAAACTGCATAACCAAAAGTTTGCGGTGTAACCGTTGCTCCCAACATCTGCAATCCGCCCATCAAAGAACTGTCAATGGCTACGGCAAAAGTTTGAACAATACCAATCAAAAGCGACGCCAAGAAGGCTCCCGCCAAAGAGCCCATACCGCCTACGACGACAACCACGAAAATAACGGATCCCACCGTCGCAGCCATGCCTGGTTCTGTGACAAATGCATTCCCACCAATCACACCCGCCAATCCTGCCAGTGCAGAGCCACCACCAAATACCATCATGAATACACGTGGTACGTTGTGCCCCAAAGATTCAACCGTATCGGGGTGAGTTAGCGCAGCTTGAATGACCAAACCAATACGTGTACGTGTGAGCAAGAGCCAGACAGCCAGCAACATCAACAAAGCCACCAGCATCATGAAGCCACGATAAATAGGAAACTGTGTGCCGTATAAAGTAAAGAGTGGCCCACTCAGCTCAACTGGAACTCGGTAATCCACCGAACTTCTGCCCCATGCCAATTGCACCATCTCAAGCAAGATATAGCTCAGTCCAAAAGTGATCAAAAGCTCAGGCACATGGCCAAACTTATGAACACGGCGCAAACAATACTTTTCAAATCCTGCGCCCAATAACCCAACTAACAATGGCGCGATGATCAAAGCTGGCCAAAAGCCAATCAACTCGGTCACGCTAAATGCAAAATATGCACCCAACATATAAAAAGATGCATGCGCAAAATTTAGCACACCCATCATGCTAAAGATCAGCGTCAGACCCGAACTCAGCATAAACAGCAGCAAGCCATAGCTCAAGCCGTTTAACAATGAAATAGTAAAAAACTCCATGCTATATCTCTAATTATTTTTCGAATTATTTTCGAATTATTTTTAAAATTAAAAACGCCGAGGGAATATTACATCACCTCGGCGTGCTTTTAGTCGTTTCAGCGACTAGATTTTTTAAGCAGGTCTCTTCATTTGGCAGCTTGTTGGCGTGCTTGACACATACGGCTCAAGCTGCTTGATTGGCACAAACGTGTAGCCTGTGTTCTCTACGCTGTAAGCATTTTTCGAGTCAACTTTTTGCCATTTGGTGATGAACATGCTTTGTTGCAACTGATGGTCACCTTTGCGCATTTGCACTTCACCTGCAAAGCTAGGTACTGACAAGCCTTCCAAAGCCGCAGCCACTTTGACAGGATTGGTTGACTTGGCTTTGGCAATCGCTGCGCCCATCAAATTGATACCGTTTAGCGTGGCGAAAGTGTAGTAATCGTCGTTAAACTTCTTTTTGAACTCTGCACCCATCGCACCTAAATCACCCGTGTGGTTGGAATGGCCATAAGCCACAACATACACTTCACTGTCCCCACCAGCGGCCAAAGCAGTTGGTGTACCAGTTACGCCAGCGTAATAGGTGTACATAGGCACCTTAAGACCAGCGTCGTTCATCGCTTTGACGAGCAAAGTCAAGTCCGCACCCCAATTACCAGTCACGATGGAGTCTGCGCCTGATTGCTTGATCTTTGCCACATACGGTGCAAAGTCTTTGACCTGACCAATCGGATGCAAATCTTCACCTACAATTTTCACATCAGGGCGCTTGCGAGCAATGTTCTCTTTGAAATAACGTGCAACTTGTTGACCATGAGAGTAGTTCTGGTTCAACAAATAAACATTTTTGACCTTAGGCTGGTCTTTCATGAAAGCCGTCAAAGCCTCCATTTTCATGGTGGTATCTGCATCCAAACGGAAATGCCAGTAATCGCACTTTTCGTTGGTCAAAGCTGGGTCAACTGCGGCATAATTTAAGAACACGACTTCCTTGCCCGGATTACGCTCGTTGTGCTTGGAAACCGCATCAGACAGCGCTAACGCAGCGCCTGAGCCATTACCCTGAGTGATGTAACGGAAACCTTGATCGATAGCGGCTTTCAGCGAATTCAAACTCTCTTGCGGAGAACCCTTGTTGTCAAAACCAGTCACCTCAAACTTGACGCCAGCTGGATTTTTGGCACCGCTGAAACGCTCAGAAATAAATTGCCAGCTTTTCAACTGGTTTTGACCCACATTGGCAAAGGGGCCAGACAAGGGATCAATAAACGCGATTTTGACAGTTTCGCCTTTTTGGGCATAGGCCGCACTAGCGCAAACAACAGCAGCACAAACTGCAACAAACTTGACTGTGAACTTCATTGTAAATTTCCTATAGGTAAAAAACACAAACTGAGTATTAGCAACCTCGAAGATTAACTCCATTTTTGAAAATTACACTCAGGGATTGCCCTAGAGCTATCGCTAATGTGACAAAGCAACTTTTAACTTTGCGGCAGTTTGTAGTCCTTCAGTACATCACGCAATTTGTTCTTCTGCATTTTCCCGGTAGCCCCTATCGGAATAGCGTCAACAAAGACCACGTCGTCCGGGATTTGCCATTTAGCAGTTTTACCTTCGTAAAAAGTAATCAATTCGTCGCGCGATACGTCAAGACCCGGCTTTTTCACCACAGCTATGATAGGTCGCTCATCCCATTTCGGGTGGTACACACCAATACAAGCCGCCATGGCTACCGCTGGGTGAGCCACAGCGATGTTTTCTATGTCAATGGAGCTTATCCATTCACCGCCCGACTTGATCACGTCTTTGCTGCGGTCGGTGATTTGTAAGTAACCATCTGGGTCTATCGTCGCGACATCACCAGTTGGAAACCAACCATCAATCAGCGGACTGCCCGGAGATGACTCTTCTGATTGTTTGAAGTACTCCGTCACAATCCACGGGCCTTTGACCAACAAATCACCAAATGCACTGCCATCGTGTGGCAATTCATGGCCAGCTTCGTCAATGATTTTCATGTCCATGCCATAAATAGCACGCCCTTGCTTTAATCTGATCTTCATTTGCTCTTCTTTTGAGAGCGCAAGATGCTTATTCTTTAGAGTACACAGCGTTCCTAGTGGTGACATCTCAGTCATCCCCCAAGCATGCAGCACATCGACACCATACACATCGTTAAACGCTGTAATCATCGCTGGCGGGCACGCAGAACCACCAATCACGGTACGTTTCAACGTGCTAAAACGCAAGCCATTAGCCTGCAGATGACCCAGCAACATTTGCCAAACTGTAGGCACGCCTGCTGCAAACGTCACATTCTCTGATTCGAGCAATTCATAAACAGATTTTCCGTCTAGTGCAGGTCCCGGGAAAACCAACTTGCACCCCGTCAATGCAGCACTGTAAGGAATACCCCAAGCGTTGACGTGAAACATCGGCACAACGGGCAACACGCTGTCCCGTGCGCTCAAATTCATCACATCTGGCAGTGCCGCAGCATATGCGTGAAGTACTGTGGAGCGATGACTATAAAGTGCCGCTTTTGGGTTGCCAGTGGTGCCGCTGGTGTATCACATACTTGAAGCCGAGTTTTCATCAAAAACGGGCCACGTGTAGGCGCTGCTTTGTTTGCCGATCCACGCTTCATAGCTGATGAGATTAGGAATGCCAGAATCTTGCGGCAATTTGTCAGCGTCACACAGCATCACGAAGTGTTTGATAGTGGTGCAACGCTCATGCACGCCTTGTACGATGGGTAAAAAGCTGGCATCAAAGCACAGCACTTGGTCTTCCGCATGGTTGGCAATCCACACCACTTGGTCGGGGTGCAAACGCGGGTTCAGTGTGTGCAAAACGCGCCCAGAGCCGCTGACGCCAAAGTAGAGCTCCATGTGGCGGTAACCGTTCCACGCCAGTGTTGCGACACGGTCGCTGAAACCGATATTCATACCATCCAGCGCATTTGCCACTTGGCGAGAGCGAACGGCTAAGTCTTTGTAGGTATAGCGGTGAATATTGCCTTCGACTCGGCGTGAAACAATCTCACCATCACTGTGGTGCCGCTCGGCAAAATCAATCAAACTTGAAATCAGCAGCGGCTGATTTTGCATCAAACCTAACATACGTCAACTCCTCGAAAATAGTAAATATCTACTCTAGGAGTATGACGCAAAAGCTAACCCGTAAATCTACGGGATTGCCCTAAATCATGGAAAAAGGACTGATTGCAAAAATCTATTTTTAGCGCCAGTAGCCTTGGTTATGCTGCCAGCCGCGTCCTGGCACGTGTGACCATCCGCCATTATTCCAAGAGCGGTAACCGTACGGAGGCTGTTGCCAATTGCCTGCGCGCCAGACATGGCGACCTCCTGACCAGTACCACAAGCCAGGCGTCCAAATGTAGCCAAGACCCGGCGATACGGTAACCACCTCATATTGCGGCGCAGGTGGCGCCACTTGTACATACTCAACACTGTTTGTTGCCGCACCAGCCACATAAGGCTGAGTAGTAACCACTCGTGTTTGGTAGTAAGGTGTCACCACACAGCCCGTCAAAACAACAGCCGTGACCGCCAAACCACCCAACATACTTAATTTACGAACTCGTGACATGAGAAATCTCCTTAGATACATCCACATTAACCCAAAAAATGACCACTTGGTTGACTTTAGCTTTCCGATAATGCAAATAACTGTGTAAAGATTGGCAGTATGTTTTCTCAACTACACGGCATTTCAATCTATCCCAGCGCCTACTCACAACTTGGAACAGCTTTTCAATCACAAGTTCAACCGCAGCCCTTGCCCAATCCCTATTGGGTCTGTAAAAACGCCGCATTAGCGCGCGAATTGGGTTTGAGTGACGAATGGTTACGCCACCAAGAGGTTCTGGAAACCTTTACTGGCAACCTCGTGCCAGAAGGTTTGCAACCCGCCGCCAGCGTCTACAGTGGCCACCAGTTTGGCCAATGGGCGGGGCAATTGGGTGACGGCAGAGCGTTAAGCCTAGGTGAATTTCATACTCCTTCAAATAGAGACAAAAATATTGTGCTAGCCGGCGTATTTATTGGCTCAAAAGCTATAAATAATGTAGCAAATTTAAACACTATTGAACTGCAGCTTAAAGGCGCAGGACGCACACCGTATTCACGCGGTGGCGATGGACGCGCGGTGTTGCGCAGTTCGATTCGTGAATTTTTATGCTCTGAGGCCATGCACGGCTTAGGCATTGCCACCACCCGCGCGTTATGCGTGACAGGCTCGGATGCGCCGATTTATCGCGAAACAGCAGAGACCGCAGCCGTCGTCACCCGCACTTCACCCAGCTTCATTCGATTTGGGCATTTTGAGCACTTCTCGCACAATGGTATGCACCTTGAGTTGAAGCAACTTGCCGACTTCGTGATTGACAACTTTTACCCCGAATGCCGTGATTCAACAGCCTACAACGGCAACCCTTATGCCGCGCTTTTAGAAGCCGTCAGCCTGCGCACCGCACAGATGGTCGCCAAGTGGCAAGCCGTCGGCTTTTGCCATGGCGTAATGAACACTGACAACATGAGCATCCTAGGGTTAACCCTCGATTACGGGCCCTTTCAATTCCTAGACACTTTCAACCCTGACCATATTTGCAACCACACCGACACCCTAGGCCGCTATGCCTACAACAAACAACCCAATGTGGCCTATTGGAACGTGTTTTGCCTAGGCCAAGCTTTGCTGCCGTTGATTGAAGATCAAGAGCTGGCTTTAGCCGCGTTAGAACCTTACAAAACCGCGTTTCCCACCGCACTGATGGCGGAAATGCGGGCTAAGTTAGGCTTTGCAGAGCCTGAAAAAGCATTTGACGGCGACAGAGCGTTGGTCGAAGCCATTCAAAAGCTGCTCGCCCAAGACCGCGTGGATTACACCTTGTTTTGGCGCAATTTGAGTCATGTAGCCAACGGCAAACCAGTTGATTTAGTTCGTGACATGTTCATTGATCGTGCTGTATTTGACGCATGGATGCTACAATATTCAGAGCATCTTAGGCAACAAATACGCTGGATAGAGACGAATTTAATGCTAAAAACGAACCCTAAATATGTTTTGCGCAATTATCTAGGCGAACAAGCCATTGCCAAAGCGAAACTTAAGGACTTTTCCGAGGTCGAAACCTTGTTAAAGCTGCTACAAGCCCCATGTGATGAACATCCAGAATACGAACGGTTCGCCGGCTTGCCGCCAGATTGGGCGGCGGACATTGAAATCAGCTGTTCGTCTTAAAATTTTCTGACATTGAAAGACGTTTATGACCTATCCCATTGAAAAAACGGACTCTGAATGGAAAACGCTGCTCTCCGAGCGCCAAAAAACAGGTACAGCAGAGCCCATGGCCTTCGACGTGACCCGTCACGAAGCCACAGAGCGTGCTTTCAGCGGCAAGTTCGCTGACAACAAGCAAAGCGGCGTTTACAGTTGCGTCTGCTGTGGTAAAGATTTGTTTGACTCTGCTACCAAATACGACAGCGGTACTGGCTGGCCCAGCTATTACGCACCCTTGTCAAACGAGGCTGTCGGCACCAAAGTGGACGGTATGCTGTGGACCAAACGCACTGAAGTGCACTGTGCGGACTGCGGTGCGCACCTAGGCCACGTGTTCCCCGATGGTCCAGCCCCCACAGGGCAGCGCTATTGCATGAATTCAGCGTCTTTAGATTTTAAGCCACGCTAATACAGGGCTAAAAGCTTAAACGTTTGATGCCAATTTCACGCGATAATTGAAGGTTATGAAGCAAATTCTCGATTTCCTCCCCATCCTGCTGTTTTTTGTCGCCTACAAAACGTACGACATCTATACTGCCACCGCCGTCATCATGGCCGCCACTGTTGTTCAAATGGCGATTTTGTACAAGCTGGATGGCAAATTAGCCACCATGCACAAAGTTACCTTGGCATTGGTTTTAGGCTTTGGTGCGCTGACTTTGGGTTTCCAAGACGAGCGGTTTATCAAAATCAAACCGACCGTACTTTACACCTGCATGGCGTTGGCTTTGGGCATTGCGCTGTGGGTGTACAAAAAGAACTTCCTTAAAAGCATGCTGGGTGCACAAATGGCGCTGCCAGAGACGGTGTGGCGCAATTTAACGGTTGCGTGGGTGGTGTACAGTTTGGCGATGGCGGCTCTGAATGCTTACGTAGCCTACTATTACACGACCGAACAGTGGGTGAATTTCAAGCTCTGGGGATATGCTTTCCCTCTGGTTTTTATCCTTGCGCAAGGCGTTTACATCGCCAAGTATTTGCAACCCAAAGATGGTGAATTAGGTTAAGGCCATTCACTGACTCTATCCAAATCTTCGATCTTAATCACATGCAAAAGATACTGGTAAATGCTGACAATTTAACCAAACGCTTGAATGAGCGACTGACGCCAACTTACTTGCAAGTGCTTGACGAAAGCGCAGCGCATGCAGGGCACATGGGCTCAAATGGGACAGATTTTGGCACTCACTTCAGGGTGAAAATCGCTTCACCTTTCTTTACATCGCAAAGGAGCGTCACCTGCCACAGGCTTGTGTATGATGCTGTGCAAGATTTCATCGATCAAGGCTTGCATGCCTTGGCGATCGAAGTTGTCAAACCCTCATAACTATTTGTAAAGATCACTATTAATACTTCATTTTGAATATATTTTCACTATATTTTTAATAGCTGCAGAGGCAATAAATACGCCGGCTACAAAGATATTTACTCAATTTCACCCTCTTTTTAAGGAAAAATCATGAAAAAACACATCTTCACAGCTGCGGTAGGCGCTATTTTGCTGATTTCTAATGCAGCTATCGCACAAAACGTCGCTATCGTTAACGGCAAAGCAGTACCGAGTTCACGCGTTGAAGTCTTAGCCGCTGAAGTCGCCAAATCTGGCCGCCCCGTGACGGCTGAAATCAAAACACAGATCAAAGATGAAGTGATTGCCCGTGAAGTTTTCATCCAAGAAGCTGAAAAACGCGGCTTGGCTGCGACTGACGACTACAAAGCGCAAATGGAGCTGGCGCGCCAAACTATTTTGATTCGCCAATTGTTTGCCGATTTCCAGAAAACCAGCCCGGTCACTGACGCTGATTTGAAAGCCGAATACGACAAATTTGCAGCTGCTAACGGTGGCAAAGAATACAAAGCACGCCACATTTTGGTGGAAAAAGAAGCCGATGCCAAAGGCGTGTTAGAGAGCTTGAAAAAAGGTCAAAAATTTGAAGACCTCGCCAAAAAACTCAGCAAAGATGCGGGCTCTGGCGCTAAAGGTGGCGATTTGGATTGGGCGAACCCGAGCAATTACGTGCCTGAGTTTGCCGAAGCTTTGTTGAAACTTCCAAAAGGCCAAACATCAGCAGCACCTGTGAAGTCGCAATTTGGTTACCACATCATCCGCGTGGACGATGTACGCGCGGCTCAGTTGCCTAAATTTGAAGAAGTGAAACCACAAATTTCACAACAGCTCACGCAACAAAAATTGGCCAAGTTCCAAGATGAACTGCGCGCTAAAGCAAAAATTGAGTAAATTAAAGCGCAAAAGCAAAATATGCTCAGCTTGAATCATTGAATTTTTAAAGCGAATCAGTTGATAGTTCTTTTATCTCCAGCCAAGTCGCTGAATTACGCGCCTTTGGCTGAGCAAGCCAGCCATTTGGCCGGCCTGCCTCACACGCTGCCGCACTTTATCAAGGAACCACCGAAATTGGTGGCTGCGGCGCGTAAATTGTCAGCTACAAAATTGTCTGCTTTGATGCACATCAGCGACGACTTGGCCAAGCTGAATGTGGCACGCTTCAAAGCTTGGCAACCTGAATACACTGCAGAAAATGCCAAGCAAGCGTTGCTGGCTTTTGATGGCGACGTCTACACCGGCTTGAACGCGCAAACACTTGACCTTGAAGATTTGAACTGGGCTCAAAACCATCTGTGTATTTTGAGCGGCTTGTACGGTGTGCTGCGCCCGTTGGATTTGATGCAACCCTATCGGCTTGAAATGGGTTCAGCACTGGCTACAAAAGTTGGCAAAAAAGCGGCGACTAATCTTTATGGTTTTTGGGGTGAATCAATCACTGACTACTTGAACGACCGCCAAAAACACCGCCAACCGCTAGAAGAAAGCATTTATTTGAATTTAGCGTCGCAGGAGTATTTTAAAGCCGTCAAAATCAACAGCTTGCATGCGCGGGTAATTGATTGTGTGTTTGAAGATTTCAGCAATGGGCAATTCAAAGTCGTTGGATTTTTTGCAAAATTAGCACGCGGCATGATGGCGCGATATGTGGTGACTAACCGCATTATTGACCCTGCTAAATTAACCAATTTTGCAGAAGCTGGTTATGCGTTTCAAGCCAAATTATCGCCCGAGAATCGTTTGGTTTTCCGTCGTAAAGTTGTATGAAAATCAAATCAAATAATATCAATATCGAAGTTGAAGACACAGGTGCATTGCCACTCGGAAGTAATGGAGAACCGCGTCCCGTGGTGATGCTCATCATGGGTTTAGGTATGCAGCTGGTCGCTTGGCCACCGGCGCTGGTGCAAAGCTTGGTCGATGCGGGTTACCGTGTGGTCCGGCATGACAACCGTGATATGGGTTTGAGCCAGCACTTTGACAACTTGGGTAAACCTAGTTTGATTTGGGCCTCTGTAAAACATAAACTAGGCATTAGCATCACTCCTCTCTACAGTTTGCAAGACATGGCCAATGATGCTATTGGCGTGCTCGATGCTTTGCAGATTGACAAAGCGCATATCGTCGGCGCGAGCATGGGCGGCATGATCGCACAACGCGTTGCGATTGCAGCACCAGACCGTGTCTTAAGTCTGACCAGTATCATGAGCACCAGTGGTGCACGGGGTTTGCCACAAGCGCGGCCTACAGTGGTTCGTGCCTTGTTTAGTCGGCCTAAAAGCACAGATTTAGACG
Organism: Polaromonas sp.; assembly: GCA_031390045.1. Taxonomy (GTDB): domain Bacteria; phylum Pseudomonadota; class Gammaproteobacteria; order Burkholderiales; family Burkholderiaceae_C; genus Aalborgiella. The sequence goes on along the minus strand of JANMTB010000127.1, from coordinate 11,353 downwards.
CTGTGGCTGATTATTACGTCAATTTTTTTAAAATCATTGGCAGCCCTGGCTTTCCTACTGACCCACTGGAAACGCGTGAGCGCATTTTGATAGGACTGAAGCGCAGCTATCACCCCGAAGGCACGCTACGCCAAATGATAGCGATTGCGGCTGATGCGAAACGCCATCTTGAGTTAGCCAACATCACCCGCCCAACTTTAGTGGTTCACGGCAAAGACGATCCGCTTGTGCCGTATGGCAACGGCGTTGACACCGCCAATCGCATCAAAGACGCACAATTGGTTAGCATCGAAGGCATGGGGCATGATTTACCACCAGGCGTGGTGACCCGTTTGCTAGGCAACATGCTGCCGTTTTTCGCCAAGATTTGAACTCTCATGAACCAGCCCGAGCAATCGCAGTTAGGCAAAACATCCGCGTATGTCGACAAATACGATGCGTCGCTCCTGTTCCCGATTCCCCGTGCAGACAAACGGCATGAGATTGGCATCACGGGTGCTCCCACTTTTTTTGGTGCAGATTTATGGACCGCATTTGAGCTGAGTTGGCTCAACCTGCGCGGCAAACCGCAAGTAGCCATCGCACACATCACAGTGCCGTGCGACAGTATCAATATTGTTGAAAGTAAATCTTTCAAGCTGTACCTCAATAGCTTTAACAACACACCCTTTGCTGACGTAGCAGCCGTAGCGGTTTGCATGAAAGCAGATTTGAACGCTGTGATTTGGCAAACTACTGGTGCTGCGCTGGGCGATGCGGACAAAAGCCCGACTCAATCCTCTGTTGGCGTCAAAATCTTGTTGCCCGAGATGTTTGACCGCGAACCCGTTCACGAGCTAGATGGCTTGAACTTGGACAGACTGGATATTGAATGCAACCGCTTCACTCCCGCACCTGATTTATTAACTGCAGCGTTTGACGAAGCGCCAGTGAGCGAAGTTTTCACCAGCAACTTGCTCAAAAGCAATTGTTTGGTGACCGGGCAACCCGATTGGGGCAGTGTTCGCATCAGCTACGAAGGGCCGCAAATAGACCAAGGCGGACTGCTGCAATACATCATCAGCTTCCGCAACCACAACGAGTTTCATGAGCAATGCGTAGAGCGTATTTTTATGGATCTGTGGACGCGCTGCAAACCCATCAAACTCAGCGTCTACGCCCGTTACACACGACGCGGCGGCTTGGACATCAACCCGTTTCGCACCAGCTACCCGCAAGCTGTCCCGGCGAATATTCGCACAGCGCGGCAGTAGAAATTAATTTAAAAATTTAACCAAGTTCGTTAAACGGCGTCAATGTCGACAGCGGCGTGAATTCACCAGCGCGTTTTTCTTTCGCGGCCTTAATAGCTTCGTGCACATGCGCATTACTCCAAATCGCGCCTTGCAGCCATCCCATTTGTTTCAATGAATCTTCCACCGAGTGATCGCGTGTGTAATGAATCGCTTGCTTCGTGCCCCAAATAGCAATGGGTGGTTTGCTGGCGATTTCTTTAGCACATTGCATTGCAGCGGCAAGCATGGCGTTATTGCTATCAAACACTTCATTCACCAAACCGTAAGTCAGCGCCTTGTCTGCCTTCAAACGTCTACCCGTATAAGCCAATTCTTTCACAACCGCTTCGGGCATCAGCTTGGGCAAACGCTGTAACGTTCCTACATCCGCCACCATGCCGATGTTGATTTCTTGAATGCAGAAAAAAGTGTCTTTGGTAGCGTACCGAATACAACACGCCGTGACCATATCCACCGCTCCACCAATACAACCGCCCTGAATGGCTACGATCACTGGGATTCGCAGCGATTCTAGTTTGGTAAACGTGGCCTGAATGTCACAAAGCGAATCAAAAATCGCCGCACGTCCTTCAGGTGTTTGGTCGTTCATTTGAATCGCACTCGAGAAGGTTTCTAGCGCCATACCCGCGCTGAAATGTTTTCCCGTACTGGAAATAACCAAAGCGCGCGCGGTGCCTTCGCGTTGAATACTCGTCAGCACCGCATCCAACTCGCGCCAAAACGTCGGGTGCATGGTGTTCATCGCTTCGGGGCGGTTAAGCACCAAGTGGGTGATGTGGTCAGTCGCTGACAACGAAAAGCAAGTCAAATCGCTTAAAGCGGTGGTTGAGTGCGTGCTTATTTTCGGATTTAAAGTTTGGTTCATCCGCATACTATAAATTAAGTCAGCAGATTGACCCAATCGCATCTTAAGCGCCCATAGAAATGCGCTTTAATGCGCCAGCCAATATACAAATTCGGCAACATCAAGCCCATTAAACTGAACGGGATCAGCCACTCGAGCTCAAGAATGTACAGAGGCATCCAAGCCATCCAGCTCATGACCCACACAGTCAGAACCGCGTCAAGCAAGTGCAGTTCTAGTGGATGCGCTGGGTAGTTGGCGACATGCCATTTTTTGACACGCTGTAGCGTACTAAGAGATAAAACTTGCCAAGGTGGGTGGAACATTGACATCTCCTCCTAGATTCAATGTAAGTTAACCGTAAGCTAATGTCAAGCGAAAAATACCGAGAATTTTGAAGAATTAAAAAATGAACCAAATGAATTTAAATCACTTTTTGAATCAGTGCACCTTTAAATAGCACTGGTCCTGTTGGGCCACCCGCGCTTGGCACACCACCCTTAGGCTCTAGACTAATTGCCAAAGTAGGGACTTGCTTCACATCGCCCTCCGCAGTTGCCAAACGCAACACTTTTTCACCACCCAGCACACCGAGTGAACGAGGGCCACCACTGTTAGGTAGCGCCCAGAGTTGCAAAGACTTATCGCTGGCTTCAACGTAATCGCCTACGCGCTGCAGCACCAAATTTTGACTCTTAGAATCAAACGTCACCAACATGGTTTCGGCAGACTTTGCATCGACCAACACAGCCACATATTCAATCTTTGGGGCAACTTTGAGCTGTGCACTCAGCTCATCGACTTGTTTACCACGAATGTCTAACTGGTCGCGAAGTCCAAAGCCTGTCACCACAGCCATCACCGTAGCTAAAGCGCCAGCCGCAGCTGCACCTCGCCATACCCAAAGTCCCTGCCATAAGCTACCCAGCCACGACGTCATGCCACCAACATTGGCTTGGCCAGATTGCCGCGCCAGCTGCATCGCCACGGCGTCTCGCTCAGCAAGAACCATGTTTTGGATACGCGTCCAAATGGCGGGCGTTGGTAAGATAGGTGATTGCAGCTCTGTCATGCCAGATAGACGGCCTTGCCAGACTAATGCGGCAGCACGAACTGTCGCGTTTTCGCGTGAGATCGCTTCAAAGCGACGTCGTGCCCCACCGCGCAAAGTGCCCAGAGCGTAGTTTGCGGCGATACGATCTAAAGTTTGAGGATATTTGCTGAGATTCATGATATTAAAACTTCTACTTATACTTAGGCAAAGCGCGCCATGCAGCCACGCAATTGCTCTAAACCACGGCGAATCCAAGTCTTCACAGTACCAAGTGGGAGTTTCAGCTGCGTAGCCAAATCGCTGTGGCTGAGGTCGCGTAAATACGCCAAGCTCACCACTTCACGCTGTTTGTTGTCTAACTGATTCATGCATTGCTGCAAAGCCCATGCTTGCTCACTGGCAAGTGCAGTGTTCATAGGGTTGGGGGCATCGCCTTCAATGGTATCGCTCAAGTAGTCATCCAGTTCTTGTGTCAAATGCATGCGCTCAGAGGCACGTCTGCGCAAAAAATCAAGGGCACGACTGCGCACAATCAAGCCCATCCAAGCCATTGGCGGGCTCAAACTGGCGCGGTAATCTGCTGCTGCACGCCAAATGTGCATATACGCTTCTTGCAATACATCTTCTGCCCACTCGCGCTTGTTCACAACACGCAAGGCCAAACCAAACAGCTTGGGCGATGTAGCGTCGTACAAAGCTTTTAAAGCGGCTTCGTCTTGGTTGGCCATTCGGTCTAGGAGCGTCATAAGGTCAGCGTCTGCTTGATTGGTTTGATTGGTTTGATTGGTTTGTGTAGCGTCCATAGCGACATTGTCACTGAAATATACGCATCTACCAAACCAATGGATTCAAACACCCTTCGAATATGAGTTTCATCAACGAATTGAATCCAATCACACACAGTCTCGCGTATTAAGAGAGTCGTTACTTTTAAGTTCGACTTGAGTCATTCACTATTTCACTTAATAACTTACTAAGGAAGCCATCATGAAATCTCTGATTTTGAATACAACCACCCAACCTATCATCGCCTCACGCCGCTCGTTCATGGGCACTGCTGGCATGTTGTCTGCAGGTGCAGTCGCACTTTTGGCTGGCAAGGATTCGCTCGCCCAAGCCATGGGCGGTGATATGTCTAAAGACGCTGCCATTTTGAACGTCGCTTTGGGTTTGGAGCACGAAGCCATCAACGCCTACCAACTCGGTGCCATGAGTGGTTTGCTGCAAAAACCAGTGCTCGATATTGCAGTGTCCTTCCAAAGCCACCACAAAGGTCATCGCGATGCTTTGATAGCCACCATTCAAAAAATGGGCGGAACTCCTGTTGCAGAAAAGAAAATCGACGAGTACGCCAAAGCGCTCAAAGCGGACACCTTGAAAAACCAAGGCGACGTGCTGGACTTGGCTGCTCGCTTAGAGCTGGGTGCGATCAACGCTTACTTAGGCGTGATTCCCGCCTTCGGCAGCAAAGATTTAGCAAAAATCGCAGGTCGTTTAGCCGCAGATGAAACCATGCACTATAGTATTTTGACCAACGCCTTGGGTCGTCCTTTGCCAGCAGGCGCTTTGACTTTCGGTGCTTAATGCGTTCGCATAATTACCGTACAGCCATCATTAGCTCGCTACTGATGGCTGCTTCTTGCGCCATTGCACAATCAAGCACGACGAATGTGGGCAGCGCCCTTAAAGGTAAAGAAATTTACGACGCCAGATGCAGCGCATGCCATAGCGTTGACGCCAACCGTGTGGGTCCGATGCACGTGGGCGTGCTGGGTCGCAAGGCGGGCGGGGTTAAAAGTTATCGGTATTCAGATGCTTTGAGCAAAAGCAAGGTAGTTTGGACCAGAGAAAACTTGCTCTCTTGGCTTAAAAATCCAGAAGAACTTATTCCAGGCCAACGTATGGGATATGCGATGGATCTTGCTGAAGACAGGCTAGATGTTGTTGCTTATTTAGCCACGCTTAAATAATCGCCCTCACAAAAGGGAGCTGACTTTACAATCAGCTCCCTTTTTTCGTGTGTAAGTTTAACGTTTATGGCTACTTTGACTCTTATTTCACCGTAATCACATCTCTGTGCATAGGCGCTAACTTGGCAAGAAGCTGGTTTTGATTGCTGAAAGAAATACCCTGCGCATCCATTGATTTTTGCAGCACTTCAACCAAGGCGTTGAAGTCCGTTTTGGTGATGTCCATGCTGTTATGGGCCGTTTTCATATCAGCACCTTTGTACTCGCACGGGCCACCGGAAACTTGGCAGATTTGATTCACCAATTGCATCTTCAAGTTTTCCACATTTGCCTTTTTGAACGCTTCTGCCAAGCGCGGGTCAGCTTGCAAGCGTGGCACAAAATCATCCATCAACTTAACCAAGCCGGCTTTTTCGCCAAAAGCTTGGTACAAAGCCGAGTTTCCTGAAGTAGCAGCCATAGATTGTGCGGATGCAGAGGTCGCCAAGCCAGTCAATACAGTAGCTAGCGCTAAAGAAGCGATGAGAATTGTTTTTTTCATGATATTTCCTAAAGAGTTAAAAATTTAAAACGCAATTTGTCCAGACAGATACACACCCGTTTGTTTCTTAGGCGTGATGCCTGGAATGATGCGACCTAGATCCACATAGGCCAAGGTCAGCGATACGTTTTTGCTCGGCGCCCAAGCCACAAATACATCTTTCCAAGCCTCTTCTTTTAGGCCACCGGCCAAACCAGCAGCACGGCCCAATGCTTCCAAATTGTTCGGCTTGCCACGGTATTCAGCACCAATGGCGATATTTTTACTCAACAGATAAGCGACAGAAATCTCTGGCACGATACTTCTGCTGTTTTTGCCGGGTGCGCCTGAGCCAAAGCCCAGCAAACCATTTTGATTGGCGTTGGTAGATCGCAGCGTGGCATTGACCAACACACTTTGCGCTAAAAACAGCTTGGTGGCGGTCACATACACATCGGTACCCGAGGTTTTTGTGCCCAAAAAGTCTAAAACCGAACCAATCGAGCCCGGTTTCACCGATTTGTATTGCACGCCCACGGCGATTTGCGGCATCAGCGAGTCGCTGTCCAGTACCGCGTCACCCGCAATACGCACTTTTGCACCGATGATGTCCATGTTGATATGCTGCCCAGGCGTCACGCCGAAAGGCGCAATGCCGTTGAGCGCAATCGCAGGCGAAGCGTCAAAATCTTGCCGAGCCAATGAAAATTCCACGCGGTTTTTGACGCCCACTGCGACGCCATACGTCTTCAAACCGTAGTCTTGCGTTTTAGCAGCGGTGAGGTTGGCGCTGAAACCGATTTCACCATCTTCCGCATTGCTGCCAATGACGGCCCACGGCGTCAAACCGCCACCCGCTGCACCGTCAATGCTGCTGACACCGCCTGTGAGCAGCAATTTGCCGGTGTCCGCTTGGGCAGTTATGCCCAAAAGCAGCCCCGCAGCTAAAGCCGTTACCTTTATTGCTGTTTTTGTGCTCAGCAAGGCGGTTGATGATGCGCTTGAATGTTTCATGTTGACTATCCTAGGTAGGTTAAAAAAAAGATATGCGTTCTTTATACGCAATTACTTTACCCTTGGATTCAACTTTTTACAAAAACTTTCGCGAACTGTCCTTTAAATCATCTTTTTCTAACATCTGCATGACTAAATCTTGCCCTTTTTCCTCAAAATTCTGCTGTGAATTGCCCACGGCTCGCTCCAGTTCCCCGTCCGATGTCACCAAACCGCCCGCCCGCACCCCCAGCAAACGCAATCGTTTATCTAGCGGAATGCGCTTCAAGCACAACCCCGCCGCTTGGCGTATCGTTTTCGGGTCGGCTGTGTAAACGTCCAGCGTTTGGTCACGCGTCGCGCTTTTGAAGTCATCGTAGCGTAGCTTGATGCCTATGGTTTTGCCCAAATAGCCTTTGCGCTGCAGGTCGCCCGCCAATTTGTTGCACAGTTCGGTAAAAATTGCACCCAGCTCGGTTTTGTCGCGCACGGCGTGCAAATCACGGTCAAAGGTGGTCTCCCTGCTGATGGACACCGGTTCGCTGCTCAATGAAATCGGGTTGTCGTCCCGCCCCCAACTCGCCCGGTGCAGCCAAGCCCCCGTGCTTTTGCCAAAGTTGGCAACTAGCCACGCTTCGTCCTTTGCCGCTAGTTCGCCAATGGTGATGATGTCGTTGCTGATGAGCTTTTCGTCCATTTTCGGGCCGACACCGTTGATTTTTCGGCACGTCAGCGGCCAGATTATCGTTTGCAAATCCTCTTCAACAACGATGGAAATGCCATTGGGTTTGTTGAACTCACTGGCCATTTTGGCGAGCAATTTATTGGGTGCAACGCCCACTGAACAGGTTAGCCCAGTCCGTTCAAAAATCGTCTGCTGGATCAACTTCGCCAGCGTCCTGCCGCCCTGCCGCTGCCCGCCCGGCACATCGGTGAAGTCGATATACACCTCGTCCACCCCCCGGTTTTCCATCAGCGGCGTGAATTCAAGAATCGTCTCCTTGAACATCCGCGAGTAATGTCGATACTGCTCAAAATCCACCGGCAGCAAAATCGCCTCTGGGCACAGCTTGGACGCCTTCATCAGCCCCATCGCCGACCCCACCCCAAACTGCCGCGCCGCATAAGTAGCCGTCGTAATCACCCCCCGCCCCGCATAATCCTTCAGCCGCGCAAAAGCATCCACAGGAATATCGGCCCGCGTCTGCCCTTCTGCCAACTGCTCAATCGCTTCATCCACTTTCCGGCGACCACCGCCGATGACAAGCGGCAAGCCCTTGAGCTGCGGATAGCGCAGCAACTCCACGGATGCGTAAAAAGCATCCATGTCTAGGTGGGCGATTCGTCGGATATTGGGAGGCATGGGGGTTATTATTACCCACAATTTACTATGTTTTTAATAGCAACTCAGGCAATAAATAAGACGGCTATAGACCTAAAATTATCAATAAAACTTACGCCAAACCGATAGTGTGTTAAATACTCCATTTGATGTCACAAGCAAGAAACTCCCCAATGACGATACGAACTCTTGCTCCATCTGGTTCTGAAGTTGCAAGATATCTGTAACGACCATCTTGCACATCAATCCAGTCATTGCAAATATAAGAATGAGTAAACTTCTCCCCTTTATCCGATTGCAAAGTTACTTCAATAACCCTTAGTCGCTGTAAGCTGCGAGAACCGACCTCATCAATTATTATTGGAATTTGCGGTGATTCAAATTGCTCTAGATCTTCTACAGACATAGTACTCAATGGTTCACATTGAATATGGATTGGTTGAGAACGAAAAGGTAAACCCAGCTCAAACGCAGCATGTCCTCGTGCTAGTTTAAGAGCGATATTACGAACTCGTTCTGACTCGACCTGAAAGAAAGTTTGCCCATTGGATTGGCTCATCCCGGTCGCAATCCTAGAGTAAAGAGATACGTTTTCCTTAAGTTTCTTTGCTATTGATTTTCGTCGAATCGCTACAGGATCAACAGATCCGGCAACAATAGACTCGATTAAGCACGCAACATATTCTTCATCAAGAGAGAAGCCATTGTTGCAATTCAAACATGCCGGTACAACTGGAAGGTTCTCGGGAAATGGCGAATCGAGAAACACTTTAGAAGGCACATGATCCCTAGTTTCTTCCAACCCACCGCAGTAAATACAACCAAAAAGCAATCGAGAGTCTGAATAGTTATTTAGTTGATCCATATATCAGCATCATACTTACTGAAAAACACTCACTGCTGCCCAAATTTGCACTCAAAACTCCCAGCCGTCAGGTCAAAACTTATAAGCCAGCCCTCAAATGAAGGCTCCTTCTTTCGCCCGGCTGGGCGAGAGAAGGCGGGGGATGAGAGTGGGGGGAACAAGCCAGCTTGCGCAGCTACAAACGCTATATATTTAATAGCGTATTAGGCAATAAATACGCCGGCTAGAGCCTAATAACACCCTTAAAAATACCTAAAATAGCTATTTAACACGTTCCAGGCAAACCAACCCCAGAAAATCAATCTATCTTCACACCCGCTGATTTCACGAGCTTGGTCCAAAATTTGGCGTCTTCCGTCAAAAAGGTGTTGAATTGCTCTGGAGATTGAGACAAGGCTACATCTGTACCCTCACGTGCCAATGAAGCTTTGACGGATGGCTGCTGCATGGCTGTGGTCGCAGCGTCGAATATTTTTTTGACAATGGCTGGCGGTGTGCCTGCGGGAACAAACAGTCCATACCAAAACTCAATGCCGTACTCGGGCAAGCCGGCTTCCGCCATCCCGGGCAGGCCGGGCACGAGTGCCGAACGCTCTTTGGTGCTGACGCCCAAACCCTTCAGACGACCCGCTTGCACCATCGGCAACACGGATGGCGGCGTGCCAAAGGTTAGTTGGGTGTCCCCTGCAATCACTGATTGGATAGCTGGAGCACCACCACGAAAAGGAATATGCGTCATCTGCGCACCTGTGATCTGCACAAACAAGGCTGCACCAAGATGCGGCGCTGAGCCATTGCCTGACGTGGCGTAGTTCAAGGCATTAGGGTCTTTTTTGGCCTTGGCAATCAACTCTTGAACGCTGTTGATACCAGTAGCTGGATTCACCGCTATCACCAATGGCGATGTGGTGACTTTGGTGATGGGTAGGAAGTCTTTGGCGCTGTAGCCAAGCTTAGGGTTCAATGCAGGATTGACCGACATACTGCTCGGGCTGGCGATCAAAATGGTATAGCCATCGGCTGCGGACTTGGCCACGGCATCTGCCGCGATACTGGAGCCGCCGCCAGCGCGGTTTTCAACCACGACACTTTGCCCCAAAGCTTTGCCCAGTGAATCCGACATGATGCGGGCGACATAGTCAGCCGCGCCACCGGGTGCAAAACCAACCATCAATTTGACGGGTTTGCTTGGGTAAGCAGCCGTCTGCGCGACGACGTTGAAACTGAATACGCTAAAAATGAGCGGTAAAAAAACAATGGTTTTCAACTTCATGTGAATCGTCCTTGGTTTGAAATGATGGTGAATTAGGCGCGGATAGATAAAACAATTTTGCCCACATGTTGATTCATCTCCATATGCGCTTTGGCTTGCGCAAGCTGTGTGAACGGAAACACGTGATCAACCAGCGGTTTGATCCGTCCTGCTTCAAACAAGGGCAAGATGTCGGCACTAAAAGCGGGCAGTGATTGCGCACGTTGGTCTGGGTTACGCTGCTTGTTTGAGACACCAAAAAATGTGAGCCGCTTGGCATGAAGCGATTCCAAATCGATTTCGGCTTTGAGTGTACCATCCACATAACCCACTGTCGCGTGGCGACCCTCAAACTGCATGCAGCGTACGTCTTCTGCAAAAACAGAGCCACCCACGGTGTTCACCACTAGGTTAACGCCTTTATTATCGGTCGCCTGCATCACGGCATCGTAAAAATCAGCGCCACGTGTGTGTAGCCCAACATCTAAGCCCAGCGGTTTGATGCGGGCAAGCTTGTCAGCTGACCCTGAAGTACCAATCACCCGTGCACCAAGTGCCTTGGCCATTTGCAATGCCGCAACGCCCACGCCTGATGAGACACCGTTGATCAGCAGCCATTCATTGGTAACCAAACGCCCTTGCAACACCAGCATGTCATACACCACCAAAAAAGTCAGCGGAATGCAGGCAGCCTCTTCCCACGTCAAATTGGCTGGCATCGGCATGGCTTCGCGCGCATCCATCACCGCAACTTCTGAAAATGCGCCTGGGCAGCGCCCCATCACGCGGTCGCCCAGCTTCAAACGGCTCACACCGTTGCCCAGTGCGACGACTTCGCCTGCGCCCTCCATACCAATGGCTTTTGCAGCGCCAGATTTGCCGTGCAGCCCATGCCCCGCAATGAATTCGCCACGGTTCAAACTGGCAGCGTGCAGTCTTACCAGGACTTGGTTGTCTCCCGCAACAGGATGCGGCACCTCGCGCAGCTCTAAGGTGGCTTGGTCGCCATTCATTTGCATCCAATAAGATTGCATGGTGTTTGTTGGTGTCGTGGTTGTCATCGTTGTCTCTCTATAGTTATTTTGCTAATTTATTTGGATTTATTTACCGATAAAAACCGGTTTGCGCTTTTCCATAAACGCCTTGCGGCCTTCGGCATAGTCTGCGCTGTCAAAGCAAGCCTTTATCAAATTTTGACATAGCTCTTTGTCCAAGTCA
>JANMTB010000163.1:0-7641 GCA_031390045.1 Polaromonas sp. | reverse complement strand
ACTTGCCATCCAAGCGCAAGCTGCGGGGTTGCGCGACGGGGATATTGTGATCTAGGGCGAATTGTTTGACGGCAGAGGCTTGCAGCTTCATGCCACGCCCTGCGGGGCGGTCGGGCTGGGTCAAAACCAAGACTATCTGGTGTCCAGCTTTAGCCAAGGCTACCATAGCCACACTGGCAAATTCTGGCGTGCCAGCGAAGATGAGTTTCATGAGAAGAAATCCTAGAAGATTACATCTTCGGTCGGCTTAGCTTGTCGTATTCAGCGTCTTTTTCGTCTTCGCGCTTGATTTTCAGCATTTTGGTTTTAATGCGTTTGAATTTGAGTTTCGACAAATACTCCACAAACACCTTACCCAGCAAGTGGTCCAGTTCGTGCTGAATGCAGACGGCCAGCATGTCGTCAGCCTCTAGGTGCTTGGGCTTACCTTTGGCATCCAAATAGGACACTTTGACGGAAACAGAACGTTCTACTTTGTCGTAAATCTCAGGCACAGACAGGCAGCCCTCTTCGCCGACGTGTTTTTCAGAGCTGTACCAGGTGATTTCGGGGTTGATGAGCACCAAGGGTTCATCACGTGATTCAGACACGTCAATCACCACCAAGCGCTCATGCACGTTCACCTGCGTTGCTGCCAAACCTATACCTTTGGCGGCGTACATGGTCTCTAGCATGTCAGCAATCAATGCAGAGATGCGTTTATCAACCTCAGCTACGGGTTTGGCGACGATATTGAGTCGTGGGTCGGGGAATGAAAGAATGGGTAATAGCATGGCAATAGGTACTGAATTAAGATTCTGAATAAAAGTTGGAACTAAGATAAAACGAAGATAGAAAAGAAGTATTTAGACTAAATATGAGAGCACTCACCCAAAAAAACCAGAGCTAAGATGCAAGGTAGAGGGGAAAAGACAACAATTATTTTACTATTCATGTTTAATTGATGTGATTTGTGGCAATTTCGATAGAGAATTATCTGAATTCGCGGAAAATAACTAAATGTTACTTATGAATAAAACACTGAAATCTCAAGCACTTAGCCGTGCGCCTACTTTGCTTGCTAGCATTATTATGGCTGCTTTGCCTATGATGGCGGCACAGGCAGCTACAGTGAAACCGCTCACCGTGAGTCCTTCGCAGCAAAAAACAGCAAATCAAGTCGCTAACGATGGCATCCCGTTGAGCGAATTAGCGCCCAATGCACCCGACAGTCACACCGTGAAACGCGGTGACACGCTGTGGGCGATTTCTAAAATCTTCCTCAAGAGCCCATGGCGCTGGCCAGAGTTGTGGGGCATGAATATGGCGGACATCAAAAACCCGCATTTGATTTACCCTGGCCAAACTTTGTATTTGGACAAATCAAACGGCCGCGCACGCTTAAGCAGCCAACGTGGTGGCGCAGGTGCCGGTGGTTTAGAAACCATCAAGTTGTCGCCACGTTCGCGCAGCAGCAATTTACCAGATCCGTCGATCCCGACGCTGCAAAACAGCTTGATTGAGCCGTTTTTGACCGAACCTATCATCGTTGAAGAATCCACCTTGCAAGCAGCGCCTAGATTCGTGGCAGCTCAAGAAGGTCGTGTATTTATCAGTGAAGGCGACCGCGCCTATGCGCGCAGTGCAGATGGATCAGGACTCAGCATTGCAGCTGGCAAGCCACGCGATTTCAGAGTTTTCCGCAATGCGACAGCTTTGAAAGACCCTGGCACAGGTGAAATTTTGGGCTATGAAGCACAATTTGTCGGTCGTGCGAAGTTGGTGCGTGGCGAGTCAGTCAATGTCATACGTGGTGAAGCCGCAAAAGCTGGCGAAGTTGCCAAGACGGAAATCATTCCAGCAACTTTGGATATTGTGCGTTCTAAAGAAGAAATGCGTACCGGCGACAGATTGTTGCCTGAGCCGCCAATGGAGCTATTAACTTACACACCACGCGCGCCAACCAGCCCTGTGGAAGCGCGCATTGTGTCGGTCTACGGCAGTGCGGTGGCAAACGTGGCGCAAAACCAAGTGGTGGTCATCAACCGTGGTACCAAGGACGGCATGGAACGCGGCCATGTGCTGGCGATTCAAACCAATGGCGAACGCGTGGTTGACAAAACTGGTGCGAGCTTCCAAGACATCAGATTGCCTGATGAGCGAAACGGTTTGCTGATGATCTTTAGGCCGTTTGAGCGTGTTTCTTACGCCTTGGTATTGAGTGCCGAGCAAGCAGTGCGTGTGGGCGATTGGCTAGTCAATCCCCGTTAAAATTTTAAGTTAAATTGCTAACCCGAGAAGAACTCGCTGCATGGCTTCGGCTATGCTTGACGCCTGGCGTGGGCAACCAACATGCCCGCAAGCTTTTGACAGCATTTGGCTTACCGCAAGCTATTTTTGCGCAGCCTACGATGGCGCTCAAACAAGTCGTCAGTGCTGCGATGGCACGCGCATTGCAAGTTGTTCCTGATGAATTTGAATCGCAACTACAAACTACGTGGGATTGGCTTCAAGCTGGCACAGTTGACGCTCATACAGGTCAAAACAACCGCGACTTTTTAACGCTGGCGGATGAACGCTATCCGACATCATTGCTCAATATTGAAGACCCGCCGTTGGTGTTGTACCTTCATGGTCAGGTTGATTTAATATCGAGGCTAGACCCAAAATCTGCAGCCATACAACGAAAAGCGCCTTATAAACATGCCAAAGACGGCATTGCCATGGTGGGCAGCAGAAACCCCACACCACAAGGTTTGGCGACGGCACACGCTTTTGCGAAGGCTTTTACTCAAGCGGGTTTGGTCGTTGTATCCGGGCTGGCGTTAGGTATTGATGGCGCTGCACATGAGGGCGCCATGGAAGGGCAACAAGACAACAATGAGGGCTGCACCATTGCCGTGATTGGCACAGGCTTAGACCGCGTCTACCCCAGTAAGCATCTGGCATTGGCGCACCGCATCGTTCAGCATGGTTTGATGATCAGCGAATTTCCTCTTGGCACACCGCCCTTGCCAGCGAATTTTCCGAAACGCAACCGAATTATTTCAGCCTTGAGTTTAGGTACCTTGGTGGTGGAAGCTGCCGTTAAATCGGGTTCGTTGATTACTGCGCGCTTGGCCAATGAGCAGGGCAAAGAAGTCTTTGCGATTCCTGGCTCTATCCATTCGACGCAATCGCGTGGTTGCCATGCTCTATTGAAACAAGGCGCAAAGTTGGTTGAATCGGCACAAGATGTACTTGAAGAACTACGCTTGCAGCTCACGCCACCCTTGGTACCGCCATCAAAAATTCTCAAAGCTGACGAGAATCCATCTGAAGACGAAGTGACCAATATTGAACCCGATGATTTGGTGAAATCGCTGGGCTATGACCCAGTGAGCTTAGACGCATTGGTAGCACGTACGGGCTGGGACGCAGCCACACTGCAAGTCCGCTTGATGGAATTGGAGCTAGATGGTCAAGTTGCCCGGTTACCTGGCGGCCTCTACCAGCGGGTGGTTGTGGGCTAACCAACGCGGCTTCGCTGGTTAAAAACCTTAGACGACAGCGCCGTCGTTTTCGTCGCTTGGATCGCCCACTTTTTTGACCGGTGTCGCTTTGATCAAATCTTCGCGCTTGATGCCTAACCACATGGCAATGGCAGCGGCTACGAACACCGACGAATAAATACCAAACAAAATACCAATCGTCAAGGCAAGCGCAAAGTAAAACAGGGTTTGGCCACCAAACAGCAACATCGACAAGACCATGATCTGCGTGCTGCCATGCGTGATGATGGTTCGGCTGATGGTGGAGGTGATGGCGTTGTCGATGATTTCATGGGTGTTCATCTTGCGGTAGCGTTTAAAGTTTTCACGAATTCGGTCAAAAATAACTACTGATTCGTTCACCGAATAACCCAAGACAGCTAACACCGCAGCCAACACTGAGAGCGAAAACTCCCACTGAAAGAAGGCGAAAAAGCCCAGAATAATGATCACGTCGTGCAAGTTAGCAATGATGGCGGCCACAGCGTATTTCCACTCAAAGCGAATCGCCAAATAAATCATGATGCCTAGCACCACGAAACCCAGTGCTTTGAGGCCATCCACAACCAACTCCTCGCCCACTGAAGGACCCACAAAGTTGGTACGGCGCAAATTGGCATCAGCCGTTTCTGCTTTCAACGCCGCTATCACTTTGTCACTTTGCTGGGCAGAGCTCACACCTTTTTGTGCAGGCAAGCGAATCATCACATCACGCGCCGTGCCGAAGTTTTGAACTTGCACATCGGTGAAGCCCAAGCTAGAAACTTTGCTACGTAATTTTTCCAAATTAACCGGTTGCGAGTAGCTCACCTCCATCACCGTGCCGCCGGTGAATTCAACCGACAAATGCAAACCGCGCGAGAACAAGAAAAATACGGCGAGTACAAAGGTAATCAACGAAACAGCATTGAAAATCAATGCATGGCGCATGAACGGGATGTCTTTGCGAATCTTGAAGAATTCCATGATTCGTCTCCTTATTTGGTAAGTGTGGTTGATGAGGATGTCGTATTCTCAGGAGTCCAAATCGTGCCAATCGACACCGATTTGAGCTTCTTCTGCCGTCCGTACCACAAATTAACCAAACCGCGTGAGAAGAACACGGCTGAGAACATGCTGGTCAAAATACCAATGGTATGCACCACGGCAAAACCGCGTACAGGCCCAGAGCCAAAAGCGAGAAGTGCCACACCAGCGATTAAGGTGGTGATGTTCGAATCCAAAATAGTTGCCCATGCGCGGTCAAAACCAGTGGCAATAGCGGCTTGTGGTGATGCACCGCCGCGTAGCTCTTCTCGCACACGCTCGTTGATCAACACGTTAGAGTCAATCGCCATACCAAGCGCCAACGCCATCGCGGCAATACCGGGTAAAGTCAACGTCGCTTGAAGCATAGACAGAACAGCAACTAGCATCAACAAGTTAACGCCAAGTGCGATTGAAGAAAACACGCCAAACATCATGTAATACACACACATGAAGGCAACGATAACCAAGAAGCCCCAAGTCACGCTGTTGAAACCTTTGTCGATATTGTCTTTGCCCAAGCTCGGACCAATGGTGCTTTCTTCGATGATTTCCATGGGCGCAGCCAAAGAGCCGGCGCGTAGAAGCAATGCTGTGTCGTTGGCTTCAGTCGTGTTCATGCTGCCAGAAATTTGCACGCGGCCGCCATTGATTTCCGAACGAATCACTGGGGCAGTAACAACTTCGCCTTTGCCTTTTTCAAACAAAATAATTGCCATGCGTTTGTTGATATTTTCACGTGTGATGTCAGCAAAAATACGCGAACCTTTGGCATCTAAGCTCAGATTAACTGTAGCGCCTTGGGTTTGACCATCAATACCTGCTTGTGCATCTGTCAAATTTTCACCCGTGAGGATGACTTGTTTTTTAACAATAACTGGACGGCCATTACGCTCTAAAAACCGCTCAGAACCAAAAGGCACTGAACCATTGTTGGCCTCTGCCGCTTGACCCTCAGACGATTCGTCAACCATGCGCAGCTCAAGCGTAGCAGTGCGACCCAATATATCTTTGGCTTTAGCCGTGTCTTGCACACCAGGCAGTTGAACCACAATGCGATCTAGGCCTTGTTGCTGAATTACTGGCTCAGCAACACCGAGCTCGTTAATTCGGTTGTGCAGCGTAACAATATTTTGTTTCAGTGCTTGGTCTTGAGTTTTCAAAGCCGCTTCTGGTTTGATTGTCGCGGTTAGTTTGTACTCAGTGCCTTCGGGAGCATCGCTTGTAGCTAACTCTGGGAATTGATCCGCGATTACTTTTTTAGCAGCTGCAAGTGTTTCTTGATCGCGGAATCTGATTTCAATGTTTGGGCCGTTGCGAGACACACCACCATGACGAGCGTTTTTTTCGCGCAATGCAGAGCGAATATCACCCGTCAACGACTCTGTCTTTTTGGTCAGCGCTGCAGGCATGTCAACTTGCAACATGAAGTGCACACCACCTCGCAAATCTAAACCCAAATACATTGGTGCAGCGCCTATGCTGGTTAACCACTTTGGCGACAGAGTGACCAAATTCAATGCGACGACATAGGTCGGGCTTGTTGGATCTGGTACTAGGGTTTTTTGAATCGCATCTCTAGCTTTTTGTTGTGTTTCGCCATCTTTGAATAGAAACTTGATCGACTTGGCATCTAACGAGCTGCTCTCAGCTTTTAAGCCAGCAGTTTTTAAAGCCTCTTCAATTTTGGTTTGCGTTACCGCATCAACTTTGATATTTGATTTAGCACTAGAAACTTGCACCGCTGGTGCTTCGCCAAAAAAATTGGGCAATGCAAACAGCACCGCCACCAAAAGAACGATCATGATGACCGCATATTTCCAAACCGGGTAACGATTCATGATGGCACTTTTTTAGGAATGAGACTACAAACTAAGCAAATATCAACGCTGATACTTACTTGATACTGCCTTTTGGCAGGACTTGAACAACTGCAGTGCGTTGCAACTGCACTTCAACACCGTTGGCAATTTCCAAGCTCAAATAACCTTCACCTAATTTAGTCACTTTACCAAGCAAACCGCCAGCAGTAGCGATTTCATCGCCCTTGGCCAAGGCGTCAATCATGGTGCGGTGCTCTTTTTGCTTTTTCATTTGTGGGCGAATCATCACGAAATAGAGCACCACAAACATCAGCACCAATGGCAACATGCCAGTCAAAGTAGACATCATGTCGCCACCAGAAGCGGCTGCGGCTGGGGCTGTTTGGGCGATTGCTGAGGAAATAAACATACTAACTCCTGGAAATTTATTAAAACAAGAAATTTTTTGAGCACAAGTGATAAAAGTGCCAACTCATGATTGTAATTGCTAATGTTGTGACGAAAATTGCGCTTTCAACCGCGTCTTAATTGTGGTTTCAGCAGAACCACCAATGCGCCAGCGCCACCCTCTGCCGGTTTGGCTTGCACAAAAGCCAAAACTTCTTGCTTTTGGATCAACCAACTCTTCACTTTAGCCTTCAAAACAGGTTCTTTGCCAGCCGAACCCAAACCCTTGCCGTGCACCACGCGCACGCAGCGAATGCCGATTTTGTGTGATTCACGGATAAATGTGCCCAAAGCCTCTCGCGCTTCGTCGGTACGCATATTGTGCAAATCAAGCTGTTTTTGGATGCTCCAAATGCCTTGACGTAGCTTTTTTGTAACATCAGTGCCAATGCCAGGACGACGAAAGCTCAGCGAATCGTCAATATCTAGAAGTGATTCCACGTCGAACTCATCACTCAACGATTCACGTAGTACGGCTGCATCGTCACGCAATTGTTGCACCGGATTTGGATCAGGTTGCTTTGTTTTTGATATCACCTTAAGCGCAATTGATATCGGCTTAACAACGCCTACGCTGTTTGCAAAGAGGTTTTTGTTGGCCAACTTCAAAGCCGCTGCTGCCGTTTTAGCCGCTTCTTCTGCCGCATGTTTGGCTTGTTGCTCCGCCAGCGATTGTTTAACTTGGCTTAAATCTGCCAACGACCGGATCGACGCCATGACTCTGCATAAACCTTATTTGGTGATCTTTGTTTGGAGATCTTTATTTCGGAATCTTTTTTGGCCGTTGCCAGTTTGCCATGCTGACTTGCTTGCCCCGCGCCACGCTAAGCGCACCG